>NZ_QSFE01000001.1:0-290006 GCF_003467145.1 Collinsella sp. AM44-11 | reverse complement strand
TGAACTGCGTCCCAAATCTTGGACGCCCTAAATAGCGACTAGGCCGCGAGGGCCTGATTCCGGAACTCCTCCGGGGTCAGGCCCTTCAATCTTACCTGCCTCCGGCTCGTGTTCCAGTGGACTATGTATTCCTCCAGGTCGCGTTTGAAATCCTCGAACGTCTCCCACTCGCGGCCCCGGTAGAACTCGTCCTTGACGTGGCCGAAGAGCTGCTCGGTGGCGGCGTTGTCGATGCAGTTCGCCTTCCTGGACATGCTCTGGACGATGCCGGCGGCCTCGAGCCTGGATGTGTACGAGGCGTGCTGGTACTGCCAGCCCCGGTCCGAGTGCATGGTCGGGGCGGCGCCCTCGGGGATCTTGGACAGCAGCTCGTCGAGCATCCTGACCTGCTGGGCCATGTCGGGCGTGGTCGATATGTCGCTCGCCACGATCTCCTTGGTGCAGAAGTCCAGCGTCGGGGCCCAGTAGGCCTTGCCGCCCGCCACCTTGAACTCGGTGACGTCCGTTCCCAGCTTCCGCCACGGGGCCCCGGCGTCGAAATCCCTCGCGATCACGTTCTCGAACGTCCTGCCGACGACGCCCCTGTACGAGTTGTACCTGTGGTAGGCCGTCTCGCGTCTGATACCGCAGCGAATCCCCATCTCGCGCATCATCTTGAGCACGGTCTTGTCGGCTATCACGGCCCCCTCTTCCGCCCTGAGGCACATCGCTATCTGCCGGTGCCCGCAGCCGTTGGCGGTGCGCGAGAAGATCTCGGCGGCCGCCTCCCAGAGCTCGGGGCGCGTTGGCCTCGGCGGGTGCGCGAGGGCGTAGTAGTAGGTCGACCGCTTGAGCTCGGCGCATGCGAGCAGGTGCCCGAGCGCGTGCCCCTCGGCGCGCAGGGCCGCGACCGCTTCGGCCTTCGCCCTGGTCAGAGCCCGTCCCTCTCGACCAGGGCGCGTAATTTTTTTAGGTAGGCCACCTCGGCCTCGAGCCTACGGCACCGCTCCTCGAGCTCCTCCTCGCGGGTCCGCGGCCTCGCCTTGGAACCGCTCGGCCGGCCCTTGGGCCTCGGGCGCAGGGCCTCCGCGCCGCCCCGGCGGTATAGCGCGCACCACTTCTTGAGCGGCGACATCGACATTATGCCGAACGCCGCCATCGCCTCGGTCTTCGTCATGCCGCCGTCGACGACGGCGGAGGCGGCGGCGACCTTCTGCTCGTATGTGTACCTGCCCTGCTTTCCGTCCATGCGCAGCAGCACCTCGCTCCCGAATGCGCGGTATATCTCCTGCCATCTTCTCACGGCTTCCGCGGGAAGCGAAAGGGCAATCGCGGCAGATTTATACCCGTGCCCGAGCTCGAAGAGCCCTATGGCCGCCTTCCTGGCCTCGACATCATGCTTCACTCTCAAATCAACGCGCATAAAGAAAGCCTCCCATTTCTCATGTCCAAGAAATGGGAGGCAGTTCAATTGGACGCTATGCCGGGCCTTCTGCTCTCGTGCGCGCCTGTCCAGTCTTGGTCGTTGAGGCTCTTGAGCTCATTTCTGGTTCATTAGATCTTTTGCTATTAAGTTTTAAAAACTGAACGCACAGTATACAGCGAGCAAAAGGAAGCGCACCTCGAAAGACACAACTGTTTTACCGAATGTTTCTTGCACTTGATATGATCATCGTGAAGAATGTTGATATCAGCCTACGACCTGCTTGGCGAGCCTGCGAAGCTCCTGCATGTCGATGGCGCCGTCATCGAAACGGGGCATGGCGAGCATGTCCGGCGTCGGGTCTGATAAGATTTCCATAGCGGTCTTCGTCCTTTCCTAGAACCTGTTGTTGTGGTGATTTCAGATTCTAGGACGAAGGCCGCTCTTCGTTAAACGAGCGCTAGGGTGTCACCCTTACACCAACATTTTCGACGCGATCGCATGTTGGCGACCATCTTGGTGTAACCGCCCATGGGGATGCCCTGGTAGCGGTCGTTGAAGTAGTTGTTGTCGTAGGTGAAGCGGCAGGGGAGGCGTTTGATGATGCTTGCAGGCAGGTCCTTGCAATCACGGCCCCATTGCTTCTCGGTATAGCCCTTCATGAACGTCTCGAAGATGCCGCGACCTACGAGGGAAAGGGCCCGCTGGTTAATTTGCCCCACGGATTAGTGTAGCAGACGCTCCCTCAACAGCTCTAGCGCGTGGGCGTAACCTTGGAGGCCTTCGCCGGTGATGGTGGCGAAGCATGCTAGGCGGGCGTAGCTTACCTGGCGGAAGTCCTCGCGCGTCTCGATGGCGCTGATGTGTACCTCCACGGCGGGAATGGCGATGGCCTTGAGAGCGTCTAGGATGGCCACGCTCGTGTGCGTGTAGGCCGCCGGGTTGATGACGATGCCGTCGACCTTGCCGTAGGCCTCTTGGATCTTGTCGACGATGCTGCCCTCGTGGTTAGACTGGAAGACATCGACCTCGTCGAAGCCCTGTGCAGCGCCCGCTTCCTGGCAAATCTGCACTAAGCGGTCGTAGTTGTCGCTGCCATAGATGCCCGGCTCGCGAATGCCGAGCATGTTGAGGTTGGGGCCGTTGATGACGAGTGCTTTCATTGTTGCTTCCTTTGCGGTTGGTTGGCGTGGCCGGCCTTATGGTCTTCGACGTTTGCCCAGATGAAACCTGCCAAAATAAACCTGTCCCTTTTTGGCAGGTTTAGAGGGTCTCGAGGACGGCTCGGGCGGTGTTGGCTGCGCAGTCGCGCGAGTCGATGATGTAGTCGGCCCAGGCGCGGTAGCGCGGCATGCGCTGCTCGGCCAGCTTGTCGATGCCGTCGCGGGCGGTGATAGGGCGACCCTTGTGGGCGAGTTCGTCGAGCTTACGGTTGAGCATCACGATCTGGCTGTTCTGGTGCAGCAGCGGGTAGTTCTCGTCTCGCGTGACGACGCCGCCGCCGGTGGAGAGCACCAGGCCGCTGCGCTTGGAGAGGTCGGCCAGGGCCGCCGTCTCCTGCTCGCGGAAGGCCGGCTCGCCGTGTTCGACGATATAGTCGGCGCAAGGCATGCCCAGACGTTCCTCGAGGGCGCGGTCCAGGTCGATGTGCTCGCGGCCGGTGAGCAGGGCGATCTGCTCACCCACGCAGGTTTTGCCCGAGCCCGGCATGCCGATCAGGGCGATGTTCTGCTCGCGGTGAGACAGGCGCTCCGTCACGTCTAGGATGCGCTCGCGCGGGGTGACCTGGCCGGTATAGCGTTCGACGGCTTGCGCCGCCTGGGCAACAAGCATGAGCAATCCGCCGATGCAGGGGATGCCGCGACGTTCAGCCTCGAGCATGAGCCCCGTGCGGGCGGGGTTGTAGACGATATCGATGACGCCCTCGAGCGCGTCGAGGCCCTCGAGCGTGCAAGGCGCGTCGGGGCAGTGGGGGAACATACCGGCAGGCGTGCAGTTGACGAGCAGCGCGGCGTCGGACTGCTGTGTGATGTTGTCGTAGTTGACCTCGCTCGTGCGTCCCACGGGCACCACGATCGCGCCCAGGTCGCCCAGCACCATACTTGCCGTGGTTCCGGCGCCTCCGGTGGCTCCGAGCACGAGGACCTTCTTGCCGGCAATCTCCACACCCAGCTCCTCGACCAGGCACTGGAAGCCGAAGTAGTCGGTGTTGTCACCGCGCAGACGGCCATCGGGCAGACGCGTGATCGTGTTGACGTTGCCCATGCGTTCGGCGAGCGGGCTCAGCTCGTCCAGGTAGTCCATGACGGCGCGCTTGTAGGGAATGGTTACGTTGGTGCCCTCCCATTCTTCGCCCCTCATAAAGGTCTCAAGATCCTCGGGCTCACGCTCAAAACGCACGTACTCAAGCCCCGCGAGTTCCTTGTAGATGGTCGGGGTGTAGCTGTGGCCCAGCACGCGGCCCAGCACACCGTAGGGGCGGGTTGTGGCGACGTCAGTCATCTAGAGCACCTCCGTGTAGCTGCCAAAGTAGGTGAAGCTCTCGCACACGTCGTCAATCGAGTCGAGCAGGTCGTCGAGGGCTTTGCTGCCAAAGGGACAGTCCAGATCGAAGTAGAACATAAACTCAAAGTCGCGCCCGGGGATGGGGCGGCTCTCGAGCTTGATGAGGTTGATGTTGAGCGCATAGAAGCGCTCGAGTACGCGATAGAGGGCGCCCGGCTCGTTGGCCGTGGTGATCATGAGCGAGGTGCGGTTGGCGCCGGGGTAGACGCGCGGCTCGCGGCTGATGACGACAAAGCGCGTGTAGTTATTATCCGAGTCCTGGATGTTGGGCTCCAGCACCTCCAGGCCGTAGAGCGCCGCGCAGCTGCGCGATGCGATGGCGGCGACATCGGTGCGCTCGGAGCTGGCGACCATCTCGGCCGACATGGCCGTGTTGGGGTACTTGGTGGCGTGCAGGTCGTGGGCCTCGATAAAGCCGGCGCACTGGGCAATGGCTTGGCCGTGGCTGTAAACCTCGTGCACGCTCGCGAGCTTGGTGCCGGGTTTGACGAGCAGGTTGTGGTCGATCTTGAGGCGCAGCGAGCGCACGATATGGAAGTCGAATTGTGCGAGCAGGTCGTAGACGGCGTTGACCGAGCCGGCGGTGGAGTTTTCGATGGGCAGCACGCCAAACTCGCAAAAGCCGTCGCGCACGGCGCGCATGACGCCCTCGAAGGTCTCGAAGAACGCAATATCGGGCACGTCGAAGAGTTTGCACGCGGCGATCTGGCTGTAGGCCCCCTCGACGCCCTGGCAGGCGACGCTGGCCGTTTGGGGGAAGGGCGTGTTAAAGGGCGATTCCGTGGCATGGGCCTTTTGCGACACCGTGACACCCTTGAGCTCGTTGATGTAGCGCTGCTGCTCGGCCTTGCTCATGCTCATGAGCAAGCGGAACAAGGCGATGGTTTGGGCCTCATAGCGCTCGGGCACGCGGCTGGCGAGGTTGTTGAGCTTGGAGCGCTCGCGGGCGGGGTCAAAGACGGCCTTGCCCATCTCGATCTTTGATTTAGCGACCTCGGTGGCAATATCCATGCGCTCGACAAAGCTGTTGAGCAGCGTGGTGTCGATGCCATCGATGGCCTGGCGGATGTCAGCAAGGTCCATGGAGACCCCTTTCATGTGTCGGGGGATTTTGAGGGTGGGTAGTTAGCGCTGGGCGGCGTCCTCGAGGAGGGCGTCCCAGATCGCGAGGGCGGCGGCTGCTTCGGCTACGGGGACGGCTCGGGGGACGATGCAGGGATCGTGACGCCCGTGGACCGAGAGCTCGGCATTTTCCATGGCGTCCATATCCACCGTCTGCTGCTCGCGGCCAATGGAGGGCGTCGGCTTTACGGCCATGCGCCACATGACGGGCGCGCCGGTCGAAATACCGCCCAGGATGCCGCCGGTGTTGTTGGACTCGACCTCAATCTCGCCGCTTTCGGCATCGATACGATACGGGTCGTTGTTCTCGCTGCCGCGCATGGCGGCGACGGCAAAGCCCATGCCAAACTCCACGCCCTTTACGGCGGGAATGCCAAAGGCAATCTGCGCGATGCGGTTCTCGATGCCGTCGAACATGGGGTCGCCGATGCCCGCAGGTAGGCCGTAGATGCCGCACTCCACGATGCCACCGATGCTGTCGAGCTCGTCGCGCGCGGCTAGGATTTCCTCGCGCATGCGGCCGGCTGCGGCGGCGTCAATGCACGGCAGATCGTTCGTAAGGATCGCCTTGCGGTCGGCCTCGCGATAGACCATGTCGTCCATGGGCAGGTCGGAGATGCCGCCAATCTGCGCCACGTGCGCCATGACCTGAATGCCGCAGGCCTCGAGTGCCTGCAGCGCAATGCCGCCGGCGATGCATAAGGGGGCCGTTAGGCGGCCGGAGAAATGACCGCCACCGGCGACATCGTGCATGTTGTGATACTTCACACGCGCAGGGAAGTCCGCATGTCCCGGACGGGGCTTGCGGCGCAGCTCGGAGTAATCCTTGGAGCGCGTGTTGGTGTTCTCGATAATCGCGGCGATGGGCGCGCCGGTGGTATGTCCATCGACCACGCCGGCGATGATGTGGGCGGCGTCGGCCTCGCGGCGTTTGGTCGCGGTCTCGTCGCGACCGGGGGCGCGACGGTCGAGGAAGGCCTGCAGCTTCTCCTGGTCCACGGCGATGCCCGCCGGAATGCCATCGAGCGAGCAGCCGATGGCGGGGGAATGCGACTGGCCAAAGATGCTTACGTGCAAGACGTTGCCAAAGGTCGAGGACATGCTATTCCTCCTCGAGCGTGACCTTGCCGCCCAGCAGGCGGTAGTGGTCAAAGAAATCGGGATAGGACTTGTTGACCGCCTCGGCGCCGTGAATCACGACCTCGCCGGTGGCACGGCTCGCGGCGATAGCGGCCATCATGGCGATGCGATGGTCGTTGTGCGAATCGACCTCGCCGCCGGTGAAGGCATCGACACCCTTGATGATGAGGTCATCGCCGGCAATGCGCACCTGCGCGCCCAGCGCGGTGAGCTCGCGGGTGGTGGTGACCAAGCGGTCGGATTCCTTGATGCGCAGACGGGCACAATCGCGGATAAAGGTACGGCCCTGTGCCAGCGAGGCCACGGCCGAGATGACGGGCACCAGGTCCGGAATGTCGTGGGCACTCATCTCAAAGCCGGCGAGCTTGTCGGACTGCACGGTGGCGGCGTTGGTGGAGCGCACGATGCGGGCGCCAAAGCGCGAAAGCGCGGCAAGCACGTTACGGTCGCCCTGTGCGGAGCTCAGCGACACGCCCTCGACGGTGATGGGGTCGGTGCCGATGGCACCGGCGCACAGCCAAAAGGCGGCGTTGGACCAGTCGCCCTCGACGGCTACGCTGCCGGGCGTGCGGTACGAGCCACTGCTCACGCGGAAGTTTGTGACCTCGGGCTGGCCGTCCTTGGCCGGAATTCGCTCGACGTTGACCTCGACGCCGAAGGCCTTCATGGCCTGGATCGTCAGGTTGATGTAGGGGCGGCTCTCGATGAGGCCGGTTACCTGCACGCAGGAGGGCTGGGCCAGCAGTGGGGCTGCCAGCAGCAGGCCCGAGATGTACTGCGAGCTCACGTTGCCCGGAAGCACAAAGGTGCCCGGGCGCATGCGGCCGCTCGTCTTGAGCGGAAAGCCGCCCAGACCCTGCAGGTCGCAGCCGGCGGCGATGATCTCGTCCGAGAGCGGGGAGAGGGGGCGGGCGCCCAGACGGCCCTGGCCCACAAAGGTGGCCTCTGCGCCCAGCGCGCAGGCCACGGGCAGCATAAAGCGCAGCGTGGATCCGCTCTCGCCGCAGTCGAGCGTGCCGCCGGCAAGGGCCTTGAGCAGGCCAAATTCAATGCTCTTCATGGTGGGGTGGACCTGGAAGCCGTCCTCGACGGTCTCGATGCGAGCACCCAGGGCCGTAAGGCAGCGCACCGTGGCCTCGATGTCGGCGCAGGTGGTGTTGCAGGTGACGTGTGTCTCGCCGTTGGCAAGCGCAGCGCAGATGATGAGGCGATGCGCCATCGACTTGGACGCGATAGCGGGAACGGTGCCCTTGAGCGGGGACGGGGTGATGCGGGCTAGCATGCGGATGCGTCTCCCTTCTGGCCGAGGCCCTCGGCAATGAGTTCGTGGAAAGTGGAAAGCGGCGTGCGGTCGATGCTGCAGCGGCCAATGCCGTGCGGAATCACAAGGTCGATGGTGTTGCCCGCGCGCTTCTTGTCGTGGAGCGCCTCGGCAAAGACGGCGTCGGCGGAAAGCTCGCAGCGGGTCTTGAGACCGTGGCGCGCGCAGAGCTCCTCGATGCGGCCGGGCAGCTCGGCGTCGCAAATGCCGTGCAGGGCTGCGGCGCGCGTGATGATGCCCATGCCGATCGACACGCAGTTGCCGTGGCCGAGCTCAAAGTGCTCGCAGGCCTCGACAGCGTGTCCGGCGCTGTGTCCAAAGTTGAGGAGCTTGCGCTGGTTGGTCTCGCGCTCATCGGCAACGACCACGGCGCGCTTGATGTCGATATTGCGGGCGATGATGAGCGCCACGCGTCCCACGTCGCGGTTCAGCAGCTCCAGCGTAAGTGGGGTCTTCTCCAGCTCGGCGAAGAGCTCGGGGTCGGCGATCACGGCGTGCTTGACGACCTCGCCGCAGCCGTCGGCGAACTGCTCGGGCGTGAGGGTGGCGAGACACCCCACGTCGGCAATAACCACACTCGGCTGCCAAAAGGCGCCGGCCAGGTTTTTGCCGGCAGCCAGGTCGATGGCCGTCTTGCCGCCCACCGATGAATCAACCATAGCGAGCAGGCTCGTGGGGATTTGCACAAACTTGCATCCGCGCATGTAGGTGGCGGCCACAAAGCCCGCCACGTCGCCCACGACGCCGCCGCCGAGCGCCACGATCACGTCGGAGCGCGAAAGCTCGTGCTCGGCCACAAACTCCAAAATGGCAACGTAGGTCTCGGCACGCTTATGGGCCTCGCCGGCCTCGAAGGTGCAGATGCTCACCTCGTAGTCTGCGGATTCGAGGCTCTGCTTGACGGGCATCTGGTAGAGCGGGCCAACGTTGATGTCCGTAACGATGACGGCCTTGGTGCCGCCGGCAGTGGCGCGCACGAGCGGTCCCGCCTGCTCCAGCAAAAACGTGCCAACATGCACCTGGTAGGGGCGTGCGGTGTCGATATCGATGGTAATCGCCATAAGCTTCGGTCCTTTCGACCTGGCGTGATGGGTGGTCTAGTGGGAGGCCTCGTCGTCGAGTGCGCGCTTAATTCGGTCGCCCTCGGCAAGGAGATTCTCCAGATAGCGCTGGTCGCGGTCTTTAAGGGCGCGGCTGTAGGCGCCGAGCGATTCGATCAGATGGTCGATCTCGAAGGCGAGCGCATTGGCGTCGTCGATCATGAGCTCGGACCACATCTGCGGATTGAGGTGCGCTACGCGGGTGAGGTCGCGGTAGCTGCCAGCCGAAAAGCCGTGGTGAACCTGAGCGGTCGGGCTCTTAACATAGGCGTTTGAGACGACATGCGCGAGCTGGCTCGTAAAGGCGATGACGCGGTCGTGCTCGGCGGCGCTGGTCACGCTGAACTTGCCAAAGCCCAGGGGACGCACCATCTCGCGCACCTGGCCCAAAAGCTCCAGTTTGAGCGCATCGTCCACCGCGGGCGGTACGAGCACCAGCGGGGCGCCCTGGAACAGGTCGGCGCGGGAGTGCGCATAGCCCGAGTACTGCGTGCCCGCCATGGGGTGCGCGCCCACAAAGTAAAAGCCGTGCTCGCGGGCAAGCTCAAAGGCGCGCTCGCACACGATGCCCTTGACGCCCACCGTGTCGATCACCACGGGGCCCATGATGGCCTCGGTGTCGGTGGCGTCGGCGAGCGCCTGGGCGTGCGCCTCGAGCCACTCGATGCATGCCTCGGGATAGCAGGCAAGGACGATGATGTCGCATTCGCCGAGTGTCTTGTCGTTGAGCTCTCCGGCGACGGTGCCCATGCTGGCGGCCGTCATGACATCGTCATCGGGGTCCCAGGCCAGCACACGGACGCCCGCCTGCGCATAACCGCGGGCAAAGCTGCCGCCGATGAGGCCCAAGCCGACGATGCCGGCGCACTTGGGGCCGCCCTGGTTAACGCGCGCGTTTCTCACCGTACCCATGGGCTACTCCATGGTCTCTTGGCAGACAACCTCGCGGATGGCTCGGATGCGGCGCATAGTGTCATCGAACTGATCGGGGGTGAGGGCCTGGGCGCCGTCAGACCAGGCGCGGCTCGGCTCGTCGTGGACCTCGATCTCCAGGCCGTTGGCACCGCAGGCGGTCGCGGCGAGCGCCATGGGCTCGACGTAGCGGGTGTAGCCGGTGGCGTGGCTGGGGTCGGCGACGACGGGCAGGTGCGACAGGTGGTGCAGCACCGGCACGGCGTTGAGGTCGAAGGTGTTGCGGGTGCGGGTCTCGAAGGTGCGGATGCCGCGCTCGCACAGGATGACGTTGTCGTTGCCCTCGCTCATGATGTACTCGGCGGCCATGAGCAGCTCATCGATCGTTCCGGACATGCCGCGCTTAAGCAAGATCGGAGTCTTGGTCTTGCCGACCTCTTTGAGCAGAGGGAAGTTCTGGGCGTTGCGGGCGCCGATCTGCATGACGTCGATCTTCTTGTCCAGGAAGACCTGCACGTCGCGCGGGTCCATGATCTCGGTGACGATCGGCATGTCGAGCTCGGCAGACGCCTCGCACAGCAGGTCCAGACCGGCGGGGCCCATGCCCTGGTAGGCGTACGGGGAAGTGCGGGGCTTGTAGGCACCGCCGCGCAGCATCGTGGCACCGGCGGCCTTCACGCGGCGGGCGATGCGGATGAGGTTCTCGCCCTCGACGGAGCACGGGCCGGCGATGACCTGGAACTGATCGCCGCCGATCTTGACGCCGTGGCCGCAGTCGATGACGGAGTCCTCGGGGTGGAACTTGCGGTTGGCGCGCTTGAACGGCTCGGAGACGCGCTGCACGCGCTCGACGACATCCATGGACTCGAGCAGGAACGGGTCGATCTTGGTCGTATCGCCCACCAGGCCGATGATCGTCTCGTTCTCGCCGCGCGAGACATCGGTCTTCAGGCCCTTTTTCTCAATCCAGCTGACGATATGGCTGACGGCCTCGTCGCTGGCGCTCTCTTTTAAAATTGCAATCATGGTGTGCCTCTCACCTCGATGGATAACCCTTGCAAAAACGGCCCGCATCGCGAGCCGTGTACATATGGTGCATGAGAGTTTATACTATCTGACTCGCTTTTGCCTTCTAAAGTGGGCCGTTGAGCCGCGTCTTCCTCGGAATTGCAAAGCTTTTTCTTTTATTTTGATAGCCCGTGGTGCACTTGGGTATAATGCCAAACGTTGGCCCTATTAGCTCAGGGGATTAGAGCGTCTGCCTCCGGAGCAGAAGGCCGTTGGTTCGAATCCAACATGGGGCACCATCGAACGTGAGACCGTCCGAACCTCGCATGGTCCGGGCGGTTTTTCTTATACCGACGCGACGTGATGGGACGTGGTATGGCAGCAACGGATATCGAGCGCGGACTCTCGACCGCCGAGGTCGAGGAGCGCATCGCCGCCGGTAAGATCAACCGCAACATGGAGCTCAAGACCAAGTCGGTCAAAGAGCTCATCATCGAGAACCTCTGCACGCTGTTCAATTTGATCAACGTGATCTTGGCGTTCCTGGTCATTTTGACCGGTTCGTTTAAGAATCTGACGTTCCTGTTCGTGGTGTTCCTCAATACCGCTATTGGCGTCATTCAGTCCATGCGTTCCAAGAAGATGGTCGATAAGCTCACGCTGCTGACCTCCAAGAAGGCCATCGCGGTGCGCGACGGCTCCGAGGTGGAGCTCGACCTGGACCAGATCGTGCTCGACGACATCATCCGCCTGGGGCGCGGCGACCAGATCCCCGCTGACGCCGTGGTGGTTTCGGGCGAGGCGCTCGTGAACGAGAGCCTGCTGACGGGCGAGAGCGATCTTATTAAGAAACAGCCCGGTTCCGAGCTCATGAGCGGCAGCTTTATCGACTCGGGTCTGCTGCGCGCCCGCGTGATCCATGTCGGCGCCGACAACTACGTGGCCAAAATTAATAACGAGGCCAAGTACGTCAAAAAGGTCAATTCCGAGATCATGAACGCGCTCAACGCCATCGTGCGCTTTGCGAGCATCATCATGATCCCGCTCGGTTTGGCGTTGTTTGCCTCGAGCGTGAGCGAGCTGTGGGATGCCGCGGGAACCCCAGGCAATAGCGCGCTTTCGTGGTGCTTCTCCGAGCTGTTGGCTGGTCATGTGCCTTCGTCGGCGCTGCTGTCCACGGTGGGCGCCCTGCTGGGCATGATCCCGCAAGGCCTGGTGCTGCTGACCTCGTCGGTGCTCGCCATCGCCACGGTGCGCCTGGCCCGCCGCAAGGTACTCGCGCAGCAGCTCTACTGCATTGAGACGCTCGCGCGCGTCGACGTGCTGTGCCTGGACAAGACGGGCACCATCACGTCGGGCCGCATGGAGGTCGAGGGTACCTATCCGCTGCCGGTCGAGGGTATGGGTGCGGGGGAGGGCGACGCCGCCGTTCCCGTCGATACCACGGTGCTCGATTTTGCGCTGGCTAACGTCGCACGTGCGACCTCGGCCGATGCCAACGAGACCTGTCAGGCGCTGCTCAACTATTACGCCGACCGTCCGGTCGAGGTGTCTGAGCCGCTGTCGGTCATTCCGTTCTCGTCCTCCAAAAAGTGGAGTGGCGCTTCGTTTGCGCAGGGCTCCTATGTGATGGGCGCTGCGCAGTTTGTGCTTTCGGAGCGTGCGTTTTCGCAGGTCGAGAACCGTGTCGCCGAGCTTGCCGATACCTGCCGCGTGCTCGTGGTGGCGCGCGTGGACGGCTTTACGCCCGATGGCGATATGGTGGGCGAGGCCGAGCCCGTGGGCTTTGTGACCATCCGCGACGAGATCCGTACCTCGGCGGCCGAGACCATCGGCTACTTTAACGAGCAGGGCGTGACCCTCAATGTGATCAGTGGCGACGACCCGCGTACGGTGTCGTCGATCGCGCGCGTGGTGGGCGTGCCGGGGGCGGACGCTTATGTGGACGCCACGACGCTCGATACGCCGGCCAAGCTCGATGCCGCAGTGGACCGCTACCATGTCTTTGGTCGTGTGACCCCGCAGCAGAAGCGCGAGCTCGTGCAGGCGCTCAAGCGCCGCGAGCACACCGTGGCCATGACGGGCGACGGCGTCAACGACGTGTTGGCGCTCAAGGAGGCCGACTGCTCCGTCGCCATGGCGGCCGGCTCCGATGCCGCGCGCAATGTGGCCGAGATCGTGCTCGTCGACAACGACTTTGCCTCGATGCCCGCCGTGGTGGCCGAAGGCCGTCGCTCTATCAATAACCTACAGCGTTCTGCCGCGCTCTTTCTGACCAAGACGCTTTTCTCGATGGGCCTGGCGGCGTTGTGCATCGCGCTGCCACCGTATCCCTTCCAGCCCATCCAGATGACGCTCATCAACTTCTTCTGCATCGGCGCGCCGGGCTTTGTGTTGGGCCTGGAGCCCAACAACGCCCGCGTGAGGGGGTCGTTCTTGACCAACGTGCTTAAGCGTGCGCTGCCGGCGTCGATTGCGGTCATTTTGGCCGCGGCGCTCGATATCTTTGTGGCGCGCGTGTTTGGCTTTAACCAGCTCACGCTGTCTACGATGTGCCTGCTTACGTCGTGCGCGGCGAGCGTCAGCCTGATCTGGCGCATCTCGCAGCCCCTCACACCCTTGCGCGTGGTGCTCTTTGTGTTTGTAGTCGCTGGCATCTTGGTGGGCGTTATCGGATTCCCGGAGCTGCTGTCTATTGCTAACCTGTCGATGGGCCAGATGGTTATCTTGGCTGTCATCGTGGCCTTTACCTGCTCGGTGTTCTTTAAGCTCGCCACGATGATGGATTCGCTTAAGCCGCGTCGTCGTCATGCCGCAACTGGTTTTGGTCGCGGTGTGCGCGTCCGCCTGGGTCGCGGTGGCGGCAAGGTGAGCTCGACGGGTTCGACGGCGGAGCGTTTTGCCAAGCGCGTCGCCGCCGACATGGCGCAGCGCCGCGAATCTCGCACCGTTCGTGAGGCCGAGGCCCGCGCACTCGAGGGCGTGGCCCAGGCCCAGTCCAAGAAAAAGAAGGGTAGCGGAGCCAAGCACTCTCGCGTAACCAAGTCCGCCCAAGGCATCAAAGTCTCGATGCCGAGCAAAAAGAAGAAGTAACTACGCGCCCTGGCGATGTTGAATTGGTGCCTTGCTCCTGTGGGGCCGTGGCGATGTTATGCTCTAACCTCGATTGTTTGAATTGCTTCGAAAAGAGGATGCCGTGATCTGCCCGCATTGCCTTAAGACTATCGAGGACGGCGCCTCGTTCTGCCCCTACTGCAACGCCTATGTGGGTCCGGGCGATGGTCCCGAGCACACCGAATTCGTGTTCTGTGAGGGCTGCGGTGCCCGTCTTTCTCCGCATGATCGTACGTGCCCCAAATGCGGACGCCCCGCTCCGGGTATCCTCTCCGAGGATGCGGCAGCATCCGACCTGGCAGCGGGCCGCACGGCGGGCTTTCCGCGCCTAACGCAAGAGCAGATCGATACCGAGGTGCCGCATGCGCCGGCCTCTGCCGCTGCGGTGCTCTCAGACGCCGCCGACCCCAATGAGACCTGCGTGCTGCCGGCTTTCGATAAGGATTTCGGTATCCCCAAGGTCGATATTCCCACGCCCGTTTCCCTGCATGACGATGCTCAAAAACCCAAGCGCAAGGTGCACCCCGACGAGGACGCCTATCACAAGCATAAGCGTCATATTCCCAAGCCGCTCATTATCATCGCGGTCCTTGCCGTCGTGTGCGGTGGTGCCTATTGGTTCGTGACGACCGATCCCATGGGTGTTATGCCTGGCTTCTACGACCAGTTTGGCCAAGCTGCACAAACCACCTTCCCCACGCGTCAAAAGGGCGAGGCGACTGAGGACGATACCAAGCAGGGCGATTCTGCCGAGGTGGTTCAGGAAGAAACCGTGCTCACCGATGATCAGCTCTATACCAGGCTCGACGGTCTGTATCAGACCATCGTGTCCTACGCTGACGAGGACCAGATCGGCGAGGTCATCGATTCCTTTAACAACGGTTATCTCCGAACGCCGCTGTCCACCCGTCAGGAGCTGTCGCAGAGTGCCTACGCCCTGCGCGACCAGATCAAAAAGACGCAAGATGAGCTCAACAACCTGAAAGTACAGGACGATACGGTCTATGCGGATGACATCGCCCACTTAAAGCAGCTTGCCGAGTGGATGTATGAGCGCGTCGACGTGATCTGCCAGAGCTGGGATATCTCGCTGGCCATTCCCGATGGCGAGTCGATGAGTTCCCACCAAAGCGAGATCCTGGCGCCCATCGCGCAGGGCGGCAACAGCGCGCTGAACCAGTACGATGCCAATGTGGGTTCCTGGAAGCCGCAGCAGCGTTCCTAAAATTAGTTCGCCATAGTCGGCATAACCTACGTGCGCAATTGATGTAAACCCGTGCTTATTGCTACAATTCGTACAAATATGCTTTAAACGCACGAGGAGGGAACCACATGTTTGGTTTTAAGAAAGAGCTCTACACGCCCGAGTATCAGCTTGTCGGCGACGAGTGCGCCGTAATCGAGACGTCGAAGGGTGCCATCAAGGTCAAGTTTGACGGCGAGGGCGCTCCCATTCATGTCGCGAACTTCTGCGAGCTTTCCACGATGGGCTTCTATGATGGCCTTAAGTTCCATCGCTATGTGCCCGGTTTTGTTATCCAGGGCGGCGACCCCAATACCCGCGACATGTCCGGCGCCGACGTCGCTGCCGGTCTTGAGGGCCCCGACGGTATGCCCGGTACCGGTGGCCCCGGCTACTGCATCAAGGGCGAGTTTGCCACCAATCCGCGCAACAGCCATGTCGATGGCGCCCTTGCCATGGCACGCTCCATGGACCCCGATTCCGCGGGTTCGCAGTTCTACTTCTGCCTGGGTGCCCAGCATAACCTCGATTCCGGTTACACCGTCTTTGGTACCACGGTCGAGGGTCTCGATGTGATTTCGCAGCTGCGTGCCGGCGACGAGATCGTCCATGTCGAGATCGTTCACGAGTAAAGGGGACTTCCTTGAATAGCCAGCTGATCCAACAGGGCCGCGCCGCTTACCGCGCGGGTGATTTTTCTGCTGCAGCCCAGATGCTTGGGGCGGCAAAGACTCCCGATGAGATTATGGGCGAGGCCGATCACCTTCGTGGCAACGCCTTGATGCACCTTGGCATGTATGCCGAGGCCGCCGAGGCCTATGCCGCCGCCCTCAACGACGGTACCTACGGCAAGCGCGGCGCGCTGCTCACCAACCGCGGCAAGGCGCTCGCCGCCGTGGGCGACTACACGACGGCCGCTCAGGCTTTCTCTGCCGCTACGCAGGATGCTTCCTATGCCACGCCGTTCAAGGCCTATCTGGGCCTGGGCAATGCGCTGTTCCAGTCGGGCGACTATGCCAACGCGGGAACCGCCTTCCGTCAGGCTGCCATCGACGGCGCCAATCCGGCTCCTGCCGCCGCACTCGGCGAGCTCGGTCGTTGCTTCATTAAGCTCGGCCGTCCGGCGGATGCCGTGGAGACTTATCGCACGGCTATCGACTTTGCCGGCCCCCGCGACGACACGCGTGCGCTCAACGCCGGCATGGGTCAGGCGCTTTCTGCCGCCGGCCGTCCCTCCGACGCACTCGACGCCTTTAATGCCGCTACTGCCGATGGCATCTACCAGCTCACCTCCGAGCAGGCCGATGAGCTTGCCCGCGTGCAGGATTCGCTTGCCGCGCTGTCTGCCCAGACGGCTATGGCCACGGCTCCGGCGCCCGCGATGGACGCTCCTGCCGTCGATCCGCTCGATCCTACGGGCGCGACCGGTCAGTTTATGCCTGATCCCTCGGACACCGGCTTCTTTACGCTGTCCGAGTCCGAGATGGTCCAGCAGGACCGTCAGGATCGCAAGCAGGCCAAGGTCCGTCGTCGCCATCGCCATACGGGTCTCAAAGTCTTCATCGTGCTGCTTCTGCTCATTTTGATTGCCGCGGGCGGTCTGGGCTTTGCCTACACGCGCGGCTTTGGCTTCCCGTCTCAGGAGTCTGTCGTTACCGATCTGTTCCAGGCTGCCGGCGACGGTGACGCCGCAAAGGCCGAGTCTTGCCTGGCCTCGAGCCTGTCCGAGGACGCTAAGTCGATGATCATCTCCTCGATTCCGCAGGGTGCCACCGTGTCCGTCGAGGGCATGGATCAGTCCATGACCGAGACGACCGCCAAGGTGAAGGCATCGCTGTCCAAGGGCGGCGAGCAGGAGTACACCGTCAAATTCGTGCGCTCCGACAACCATATCGGCTGGGCCGTTTCTTCGCTCGATATGGATTTCTCGGCTGCTGACAACCAGTAGTGACCTTATGGGATTTAGCTTTGCCCGGCGCTTCACCGCAAGTGAGGTGCCGGGCTTGCGCTAGTATGATGAGCTAGTAGTTTTCCAGCAATCATCCAACACATCAGGAGTTGCGTTGTTTTCTTTGATGGATATGTTCTTCGGTAGCTATGCGGGCGATCTTGCCATCGACCTCGGCACCGCAAATACGCTTGTCTCCGTGCGCGGCAAGGGCATCGTTATTCGCGAGCCCTCTGTTGTTGCCATCGACAAGAACGACGAGCGCATCCTGGCGGTCGGTATCGAGGCAAAGCGCATGCTCGGCCGTACGCCCGGCAACATCGTGGCCGTTCGTCCCCTGAAGGACGGCGTCATCGCCGACTTCGATGTTACCGAGGCCATGCTTCGCTACTTTATCGACAAGGCGTCCGAGAAGCGCTATCCGTGGACTCCGCGTCCGCGTGTTGTCGTCTGCGTTCCCTCCGGTGTCACGTCGGTCGAGAAGCGCGCTGTCTTTGAGGCCACGATCCAGGCCGGCGCCCGCCAGGCCTATCTGATCGAAGAGCCTATGGCAGCTGCTATCGGCGCCGACCTGCCCGTCGAGGAACCCACCGGCTCCATGGTCATCGACATCGGCGGCGGTACCACCGAGGTTGCCGTTATCGCTATGGGCGGCATCGTCGTTTCGCAGTCCATTCGTATTGCCGGTGACGAGTTCGATCAGGCCATCCTCACGCACGTTCGCGATGCCTACAACCTGGCCATCGGCGAGCGTACGGCAGAGGACATCAAGATCAAGGTCGGCTCCGCCGTGCCGCTCAAGGATGAGCTCGACGTCGAGGTCAACGGCCGCGACGTGATCACCGGTCTGCCCAAGACCGTGCGCATCGAGAGCGAGGAGATTCGTCGCGCACTCAACAAGCCGCTCGACGAGATGGCCAAGGCCGTCAAGGACGCACTCGACGCTACGCCTCCCGATCTTGCCTCGGACCTTATGTACTACGGCATTTTGCTGACTGGTGGCGGCGCGCTGCTGCGCGGTCTCGACGTGCGCCTGCGCGATGAGACCGGCGTTTCGGTCAATGTTAGCCCTACGGCGCTCGATAACGTTGTTAACGGCTGTGCCCGCGTGCTCGAGGCCAATGCGTTTGATGGCGGCTTCGTCCAGACCAATGCTTAATTTCCAAAAGGTGGATTCCATTTGGCACGATCTTCGGGTTTCTCCACAAATCTGAATACCAAGCGACAATCAACGGGTATGCGCCCGTTGATTGTTTTCAGCCTGATTTCGGTGTTGCTGCTCACGTTTTACATCCGCGAGGGCGAGGCAGGACCGATTCATGCCGTGCGCTCGGGCGTGACGACGATTACCTCGCCGGTGCGCTTTGTGGGCTCGGCTGTGGCGGCTCCCTTCAATGCGATCGGTAACGTGTTCTCTAACCTTACGGCGTCGCAGGACACGCTTGACGAGCTTAAGAAGCAAAACGAGGAACTGACCTCTAAGGTTGCCGAGCTCTCCGAGGCTCAAAAGACCGCCGAGCGACTGGAGGGGCTGGTCGGCCTGCAGTCGACCTACAACCTCAAATCAACCGCAGCTCGTATCGTCGGCGCTTCGGGCGATGCCTGGACCTCGACCGTCACCATCGATAAGGGTTCTGCCGACGGTCTTACCATCAACATGCCTGTGACGAGTTCTGCCGGTGTCATAGGCCAGATTATCGAGGTCTCGGCCAAGACGTCCACCGTGCGCCTGATTGGCGACGAGAACTCGGGCGTGTCCGCTATGGTGCAGGACACGCGCGCCCAGGGCATGCTGCAGGGTCAGGCTGACGGCACGCTGCGTCTTGAGTACGTGAGCGTCGACTCCGACGTTAAGGTTGGCGACATCATCGTGACCTCGGGCATTGGCGGTGTGTTCCCCAAGGGTCTACCGCTCGGCACCGTCTCGTCGGTTGAGAAATCGGCAAACGACGTGTACTACACCATTGTGGTGCGCGCCCAGACGACGGCCGAGAACAACGAGGAAGTGCTGGTCATTACCTCGCTGACCGACGAACAGTCGGCCTCGGATGAGGACGTGAACACGGCCAACAGCACGCCGCAGGGAACGTCGCGCGATGCTGCGACCAAGACGAAGGACGAGAGCTCGGATGACGGTTCCGACACGTCCGAGACGACCGATTCCGGCTCGAGCGAATAGGGGGCATGTCCATGGATCTACACGAGCAGGGGATGAGCTCCCGCACGTCTGTAATCGCCGCCATCGTGTGCGTGCTGCTGCAGGCAGGCCTGGCACCGCAGATCTCCATTGCGGGCGGTCGCGTCAACTTCATGATTATCCTGGTGTGCCTAAGCGTGTTCTCGGGCGACCCGACCCGTGCCGTCGTGTGCGGTTTTTGCAGCGGCTTGTTCTATGACCTTTCCGCTGCCGTGCCGGTGGGCGTTATGTCGCTCCTGCTGACCGTGGGTTCTTTTGCCCTGGTGCATAGCGCCGCCGGTCAGACGGGCGGTACCCCGAGTGCGCGCGGCATCACGGTGGGTGCCTTCGCGCTCGTCATTAATGTGATCTACAGCATCATCTTGCTGTTTATGGGTTTGGAGACGAGCTTTGTCGTGGCGATCTTCGGCCATGCGCTGCCGTCTTCGATCCTGACGGGTTTGGTTGCCATTCCGTTTTTGATGTCCGGCGTCGTGCCGCAGTCCGGTTATGGATTCTCCGCACGTGGCGGACGCCAGACGGGCATGCGCTTTAAGCCCAAGACCCGTAAGCTCAAATAGGGGAGGCTCGTAGATGTCTTCCCAGATGACGGTTATTATCGCCGGTATCGTGCTGGTTGTGGCCATCGTGGTCGCGCTGGTCATCATGCGTCGCGGCGATTCCCGTTTTACCTACGATACGCAGCATGGAACGGCCCCGCGCGCCACCGAGGGCGAGGGCAATACCGCGGCGACCGCCTTTAAGGGCCGCTTCTCCATCCTCACCACGGGTGTGGGCGCGATGTTCGCGGCGCTTGCCGTCAAGCTGTGGGGCATGCAGATGGTCTCGTCGGACTATTACGAAAAGCAGGCTAATAGCAATCAGACGCGCACCGTTACCACACCCGCTGTGCGCGGCCGCATCCTCGACCGCAATGGCGTGGCGCTTGTCCAGAACCGTCCCTCACTTGCTGTCGTGGCCTATCGCGACCTTGCTGAGGATGAGGTTCTGGTTCGTCATCTTGCCAACGTGCTCGGTATGCCCTACGTGGCTGTGCTGCGCAATATCCAGGACAATTCCGAGGGCGCCCAGAGTCTGCATACCATCGCGACGGACGTGCGCCGCTCAACGGTTGCCTATATCAAGGAGCACGCCGGCGAGTTCCCGGGCGTCAAGATTGCCGAGCGTACCGAGCGCCAGTACCCGTACGGCGAGACGGCCTGTCACATTTTGGGCTATACCGGCACCATTACCTCCGAGCAGCTCGAGGCCCAGAATAAGAAAACCTCTGGCGATGATGATGCTTCTGCTGGCAAGATTACGTACCAGTCGGGCGATATCGTGGGCCAGGCGGGTGTTGAGAGCTACTACGAAAACCTGCTGCAGGGTATTCGTGGCGAGCAGACCGTCAAGGTCGATGCCTCGGGCAATGTGACCGGTCAGGCCGGCGCCGTGCCCGCCAAGGCCGGCTCCGACATTAAGCTCACGCTCGACCTTAAGATCCAACAGGCCTGTGAGACGGCGCTGGCGAGCGCCATCGAGCTCGCCAAGACCACTGGCTACAGCAATGCCGGCAACGGCGCTGTGGTGTGCCTCGATCCCAACAATGGTGAGATCCTGGGCATGGCGAGCGAGCCCAAGTTCGATCCGTCCGTCTTTATCGGCGGCGTCTCAAATGACGTGTGGACCGAGCTCAATGATGACAAGGGTTCGCACCCGCTGCTCAACCGCGCCATTAGCGGACAGTACATGTCGGCCTCGACCATCAAGCCGCTCTCGGCACTGGCCGGTCTTGAGTTTGGAACCTACACTTCAACACAGACAACCAACTGCACGGGCTATTGGACGGGCTTGGGCAAGGCTTGGGGCAAGCGCTGCTGGTTGACGTCTGGCCACGGCACCATGACGCTGCAGTCGGGTATCGCCAACTCGTGCGACCCCGTCTTCTACGACATGGGCAAGGCGTTCTTT
The DNA here is from genome assembly GCF_003467145.1 of Collinsella sp. AM44-11. Lineage (NCBI taxonomy): Bacteria > Bacillati > Actinomycetota > Coriobacteriia > Coriobacteriales > Coriobacteriaceae > Collinsella > Collinsella sp. AM44-11. The sequence goes on along the minus strand of NZ_QSFE01000001.1, from coordinate 268,984 downwards.
TATGACGAGCAACATTCCGAGGGCCTGCAGGAGGTCTTTCGTCGCTGGGGCCTAGGCAAGACCTGCGGTATCGATCTGCCGAGTGAGGGCGCGGGCCGTATTCCCGATGCCGAGTGGAAGGAGTCGTACTTTACCGACGCCTCTGCCGAGGACCGCAAGTGGAATGCCGGCGATATGACCAACATTGCCATCGGCCAGGGCGACATCCTGGTGACGCCCCTGCAGATGGCGTGCGCCTATATGGGTCTTGCCAACGGCGGCAAACAGTACGTGCCTCACGTGTTTTTGTCTGCAGTATCGCGCGATGGCGACGGCGATGCCTATAAGTACAACGGCAAGGGCAAGAAGAAGCGCCTGGAGGCCAAGATCAACAGCGATTCGGATTTGGCTCTTGTTCGCAACGGCATGCACGACGTGATTTACACGGCATCGACGTCCCTGGCGGCTCACTTTGGCACCCTGACGCCGCAGGTGTACGGCAAGTCGGGCACGGGCGAGAAAAGCGGCGAGGACGAATACGCGTGGTTCTGCGCCTATGCACCGGCCGATGATCCCAAGTATGTCATCGCTACTGTCCTGGAGCAGGGCGGCGGTGGTTCGGATACCGCGATGCATGTCGTGCGCGACGTGCTCGGCGTGATTTATGACGAGCCCGATACCTCTTCGGCCTCGGGCGATTCTTCGGTTCGATAGGAGGTTGCGATGGATTTTTCTCCGGCGGATCTGTTCCGTTCAACCAAGACCGGCTCTCGCAGCAGCCTGGACCGCGTCAACAAGCAACTTTCGGCCTCGCGCGGTACGTTTCGCCAAAAGGTGCATATCGGTGTGCTCGTGGCTACAGTGGCGCTCGTCGCCTATGGCGCCATCATTATCTGGTCGGCTTCGCAGTTTAAGGCCGATGCCTCGTTCTCACGTCATCTTCTGGGAATTGGCATCGGGACGGTGCTGGCGGTGCTGGTCTGGCGTTCCGACCTGCGCGGTATTTCCAATTTCTCGACGGCGTTGCTCGTCATCGACCTGATCGTGATCTTCTCGCCCAAGATTCCGGGTCTGTCCTATACGGGCGGTCTGGGCATGACGGGCTGGATCAAGATTCCCGGTATCGGCTTGACATTCCAGCCGGTTGAGCTTGCCAAGCTCATCACCATCTTCTTTATTGCCACGCTTGGCTCGCAGTATAACGGCCGCATCGATACCGTTCGCGACTACGTCAAGCTCTGCGGCATGCTGTCCATCCCGTTTTTGGCCGTCGTTGCCATGGGCGACCTGGGCTCGGGCCTGGTCGTGCTGGTCTCGGGCGCCATCGTCATCTGCATGAGCGGTGCGCGCCGCGAATGGGTGCTGTCGACCCTGGCCCTGCTTGTGGGCCTGGTGGCCCTCGTCCTGGCGCTCGATTCGGTCTTTGATTCGTTGCTCGGCCACGATGTGCTCATCAAGCAGTATCAGATGAACCGCCTGACGGTCTTTATCGACCCCGATAATGCCGATTCGGACGATGCCTACAACCTGCAGCAGTCGCTTATCGCCGTTGGCTCGGGCGGCTTCTTTGGTAAGGGTTTGGGCCATGCGACGCAGTCGGCCGGCGGCTTTCTGCCTGAGTTCCACACCGACTTCGTCTTCGCCTTCCTATCCGAGACCTTTGGCTTTTGCGGTTCCTTTTTGCTCCTGTGCCTCTACGTGCTGCTGATCTTTTCGACGATTCGCGTCGCCTTTAAGTGTGAGTCGCTGTTCTTGCGTCTTTCGTGTGTGGGCATCGTTGGCATGTGGGCGTTCCAGACCTTCGAAAACATCGGCATGTGCATCGGCATGATGCCGATTACCGGTATTCCGCTACCGTTTATTAGCTTCGGTTCGTCTTCGATGATGATTCAGCTGCTGACAGTGGGTATCGTACAATCCATATGGCGGCATCGTTCGGGCGCCGCGTAACCGCTGGAGGGGTTTGCTATGAAAATTCCCGTAGATAAGCTGACCCGCGCTTTTAAGATGGGCGCGTCCGTTAAGAAGGATTCCGATACGCCGGTGCGCGTCTCGGTCTATCTGGATTCGTCCGCCTCGCGCTTTCTGGCCGAGACGGTGCGTGACGCCTTTGTGCCGCAGACGACCTCGGGCATTGTGCGCGTCGAGCGTCTGGGGGAGGAGCGAATTGCTCCAAAGACCGATACCGATGTGGTACTGGTGCTCTCGTGCGGCTCCGACCGCTTGGAGAGTGCCGTGCAGGAGCTCGTGATCGCCGGCGCGCCCGTGTGCGTGCTTGCCGAGTCTGCTGTGGAGGTGCCGTTTATCGAGGAGTCCACGCCCATGCTCGGCGTGGTGGCGGCAACCGATAAGACGTTTCTGCTCGAGACGCTTGCCCGCTGGATTCTCGATCGCACCGACAAGGAAACGGCTTTTGCGGCGAACTTTGCCTTTATGCGCATCGCGGCGGCCAATCGTATCATCACCTCGTGCGCGCTCACCAATATGGCGACCGGTGCGCTGGTGTTTTTGCCGGGCGCCGATTATCCCGTTATGGCGCTGGCGCAGGTGGGCATGCTCTTTGAGCTCGCTGCCGTCTTTGGACGCGGCATTAAGCCTGAGCGCGGCTATGAGGTCGCGGGCGTGCTTGCCGGCGGTCTTGTGATCCGCGCGGTCACCCGCGCACTCGTCAAGCAGACGCCGCATATTGGGTTTGCCGTCAAGGCGCTCACTGCTGCCGCGGGCACCTATGGCATGGGCCGTGCGCTCGTTTCGCTCTACGAGCGCGATGTCGACTACAGCCGTGCCAACGAGGTGGTCACTGCCACGTTCTCCCGCGTTCGCGATCTGGTGACCACGGTCGCGGGTGCTACCCGTCCTATGGCGTCCTACCAAGACGCATCCGATCTCGCTGCTTAGGGGTTTTCCGTTGCGCGTTGCATACCAAGACTGTTTTCATTTAATTGAGCCGCTGCTCGCCAAGGTCGAAAAGCCGAGTCGCTATATCGATCACGAGTGGGGCACGCTTTCCAAGGCCGATGCCGACTACCGTTGCTGCTTGATCTACCCGGATGTGTACGAGGTTGGTCTGCCCAACCAGGGTATCGCCATCCTCTACAACATTCTTAACCAGGCCGAGGGCATCTCCTGCGAGCGCGGCTATGTGCCGTGGCCCGACATGGGTGACGCCATGCGCGAGGCGGGCATTCCGCTGCTGTCGCTCGAAGGTGCTGCCCCCGTCGCTTCGTTTGATATCGTCGGTCTGCATGTGCCGCACGAGATGGCGGTGACGAACTTCCTCGAGGCACTCGATCTCGCTGGCATTCCGCTTTTAGCGGCCGACCGAGGCGAAGACGACCCCATCATCATCGCCGGCGGTCCCTCGGTGTACAACCCTGAGCCGTACGCGGCCTTCTTCGATGCCATCCTCATCGGCGAGGGCGAGGAATCGCTGCTCGAGACCTGCCAGCTGCATCGCCGCCTGCGCGACGAAGGAGTCCCGCGCGCGCAGATTGTTGAGCAGCTTGCATCCATTGCCGGCAACTACGTGCCGTCGCTCTATGAGGTTCGTCACGACGAACCCTGCTCGCCGCACGGCTACACCGTGCCTCGCGAGGGCAAGGATGCGCCGACCGTGGTCTACAAACGCGTCGTCGAGGATTTCGGCGCCACGAATCCGCTGTCGCAGTCGTGCGTACCCTATGCGCAACTGGTCCACGATCGCCTGTCTATCGAGATTCTGCGCGGCTGCGCCCGCGGCTGTCGTTTTTGCCAGGCCGGCATGACGTATCGCCCGGTGCGCGAGCGCTCGGCCGACCAGATCGTCTCGTCGGTGATTCAGGGTCTGGAAAAGACCGGCTATGACGAGGTGTCGCTGACCTCGCTCTCCACGACCGACCACTCCTGCATTCGCGACGTGCTCGGCAGGCTCAACCGTCGCCTGGAGGATACGGGTATTCGCGTGTCTATTCCGTCGCAGCGCCTGGATTCGTTTGGCGTGGATATGGCCGAGTCGGTCGCCGGCGAAAAGAAGGGCGGCCTGACGTTCGCGCCCGAGGCCGGCAGCCAGCGCATGCGCGACATCATTAACAAGAACGTGACCGAGGAGGACCTGGACCGTGCGGCCAAGGCGGCCTTCGAGGCCGGCTGGAACCGCATGAAGCTCTACTTTATGATGGGCCTTCCCGGCGAGCGCGACGAGGACATCGTGGCCATCGCCAATCTGGCCGATCACGTGCTGGAGCTCGGTCGTTCCGTGGTGCCCAAGGCTCGTCGCGGCTCGATCTCGGTGTCGATCTCGGTTTCGGTCTTTATTCCCAAGGCTGCCACGCCGTTCCAGTGGTGCCCGCAGCTCGACTACGACGACGTCAAGCGTCGTCAGAAGCTGCTTATCACGAGCGTTCGCAACCGTGCCGTCCGCGTTCATTACCACGATGCCGAGACCTCGCTCATCGAGGCCGCGCTCTCCCGCGCCGGTCGTGACATGACGCCCGTCATCATCGATGCTTGGCGCTTGGGGTCTCGCTTTGACGCCTGGGTAGAGCATTTCTCGCTCGATAACTGGAAGGAGGCTGCTGCCAAAAACGGCATCGACCTCAATGAGCTTGTGCACCTGCCCTATGAGTTGGACTGGCGTCTGCCGTGGGAGCATGTGAGCCCCGGCTGCACGCGCGGCTTCCTCGAGCGCGAGTACCGTCGCTCGCTCGAGGGTGTCACGACTCCCGACTGCACTCGCACGTCGTGCACCGGCTGCGGAATCTGCCCCACGCTCCACGCCAAGAATGTATTGATGGGTGATCGCGCATGAGTGAGCGCCTGACCGACAACCCCACGCTCTTTAGACTTCGTGTTCGCTATGGCAAGCGCGATCGCCTTAAGTACCTGGGCCATCTCGAAGTAATCCATACCATTGAGCGCATCGTGCGCCGTGCGGGACTTCCCTATGCCGTCACGCAGGGCTTCTCTCCGCACATGCGAGTGGGCTTCTCTTCGGCGCTACCGGTGGGTACGTCGTCGATCTGCGAGTGGTATGACCTGTTTATGACCGAGTTCGTGGCGCTCGACGAGGCGTTTGGGCGCCTGGCTGCGGCGTCTCCGGCCGATCTGGCGCCCATCGAGGCGGCGTATATCGACGTGCGCACGCCGGCGTTGACGGCGCAACTCACGCGTCTGTCGTATCGCATCGACCTGCACTTGGATCCCGAGGCGCCCGTAAGCACCGACGAGGTGCGTCGTGCGATCGACACGCTGCGCGCGGACCATGGCATCGACTACGCGCGCGGCAAAAAGAGCAAGCGCTTGGATTTGGATCACACGCTCGTGGGCTATGAGCTCACGGCGGGGGAGCGCCCGGACCATTTGGTGCTCATGCTCGACACCCATGCTGACAACGAGGGCTCCATGCGTCCGGAAATTTTGCTTTCTGCTGCTGATGTTTTGTTGCAGGGCTTGACCCCGGGCGTGGATGCACCTATTGTTTCCACCGGTATGCAAGACCTCGTGACCATCTGCTCCTACGATGTCGAGCGTCAGAATCAAGCATGCGAGGACGACGAGGGCCGACTCGTCAGCCCCATACCTGTGCGAACTTGTGGATTTGCTCCACATACTCGTTGACGGGGGTATTTTCGCCTGCTACTATATTCGGCTGTTGCACTAACTGATGCATGAAGGGCAAGTAAACATGTACGCAATCGTTAACACGGGCGGCAAGCAGTACAAGGTCGCCACCGACGATGTCATCACCGTCGAGAAGATCGAGGGCAATGAGGGCGACAAGGTCACCCTGCCGGTCATCTTCCTCAACGATGGTAAGAAGATCGTCACCGATCCCGACAAGCTGGCCAAGGCCAAGGTTACCGCTCAGATCGTTGAGCAGTTCAAGGGCGAGAAGCAGCTGGTCTTCAAGTTCCACAAGCGTAAGCGCTATCGTCGTCTGAAGGGTCACCGTCAGCAGCTCACCAAGCTGAAGATCGTGAAGGTCCAGGCTACGTCCCGCGCCAAGAAGGCTGTCAAGGCAGAGGCCGAGGCTGTTGCCGAGGCTCCCGTCGCCGAGTAGATTACACTCGTAACGAAAGAGTAGGTATACACAATGGCACACAAAAAAGGACTCGGTTCCTCCCGTAATGGCCGTGACTCCCGCGGTCAGCGCCTTGGCACGAAGCGCTATGCCGGCCAGACGGTAACCACGGGCACGATTCTCGTCCGTCAGCACGGCACGCACATCCACCCGGGTGAGAACGTTGGCCGTGGCAAGGACGACACGCTGTTCGCGCTGGTCGACGGTACCGTTGAGTTCCACAAGGGTATCAAGCACAGGGTCAGCGTACGCCCGCTCGCGAACGCGTAATTTACCCTTCATAGAGCACATATGTGGGAGGCACTTGAGTTTTAGGATTCAAGGGTCTCCCTCTTTTTGTAGGAGGCGATTCTGTTGTCACAGTTCACCGATATCAGCCGCATTAACGTGTGCGGCGGCGACGGCGGAGCCGGATGCATGTCGTTTAGGCGCGAGGCATTTGTCCCCAAGGGCGGCCCCGATGGCGGCGACGGCGGTCGTGGCGGCAATGTCGTCATCCAGGCCGATGCTCAGCTGTCTTCGCTGATCGATTACCGCTTCAAGCATCACTTCCGCGCCGAGCGCGGCACGCATGGGCAGGGTGCCCGTCGTAACGGCAAGAGCGGCGAGGACCTAATTTTGAAGGTTCCCATGGGCACCGTGGTGCGTGAGCTCGACCCCGAGACGCAGACCCCGATGTTCGAGATTGCCGATCTGGTGCACGATGGCGAGCGCGTTGTCGTGGCACCCGGCGGTGCCGGTGGCCTGGGCAACACGCACTTTGTGACGTCGGTGCGCCGCGCGCCCGCGTTCGCTCAGCTGGGCGAACCGGCCGAGGAGCACTGGATTGAGCTTGAGATGAAGCTAATGGCCGATGCCGCACTCGTGGGCTTCCCCTCAGTGGGCAAGTCCTCGCTTATCGCGCGCATGAGTGCCGCCCGTCCCAAGATCGCCGACTATCCGTTTACAACGCTCGTGCCGAACCTCGGCATGGTGCGTGCCGGTGAGTATTCTTACGTCGTTGCCGACGTTCCTGGTTTGATCGAGGGCGCGAGCGAGGGCAAGGGCCTGGGCCACCAGTTCCTGCGCCACATCGAGCGTACGGCGCTCATCATGCACGTCGTCGACATGACGGGCGGTTTTGAGGATCGCGACCCGGTTGAGGATTACCGCATCATCAACCGTGAGCTCGAGCAGTATGGCGCCGAGCTTTCGGAGCGTCCGCAGATCGTCGTCGCCAACAAGTGCGATGCGCCGGGCACGGCCGACAAGATTGCCGACCTCAAGCGCGCCGCGCTCGACGATGGACATATGTTCTTTGCCGTGTCCGCCGTGACGGGCGCCGGCCTCAACACGCTGATGCTTGCCGTGGGCGAGCAGGTGGCTAAGCTGCGCGCCGAGCTGGCGGTCTCCGATGAGCCGGTCGATCTGCGCGACGAGGAGTGGGAGCGCCGCCGTCTGCAGCGCGAGAAGCGTTTCCGCATTGTCCAGGAGGAGCCCGGTGCCTTCCGTGTGGTTGGTCGCGCGATTGAGCGCATGGTCATCCAGACCGACTGGGAAAACGAGGAAGCTGTCATCTACCTGCAGCATAAGTTTGCGCGCATGGGTGTCGACGATGCGCTCGAGAAGGCCGGCTGCCGTGCGGGCGACGAGGTCCGCATTTGCCAGCGCGCCTTTGACTTTGAGGGTGCTGAGGACTTCTCGGAGTACGAGGAGCTCGAGGACGCTGGCGAGGACGTTGCCGTTGAGGCCCTTGACGTGACCGATGCTGCGGATGAGGGCGTCGAGGTTGTCGATGCGGCGGATGCCGCGGACGATGCCGAGACCTCGGAGGGCGAGTAAGCCATGTCGCTGCGCGGTGGAATCGGTTTACCCGAGCTGCCCATAAAAGAGGGCAAAGAGTTTCGGCTTGGCATTATGGGCGGCACCTTCGACCCGATTCATTACGGGCACTTGGTGACTGCCGAGCAGGCGCGCGAGTCGCTCGACTTGGACGCTGTGCTCTTTATGCCGGCCGGCTCTCCTGCCTTTAAGCTCGACAAACCGGTGACGCCTGCCGAGGACCGTTATGCCATGACGGTTCTCGCCACCGCCGCGAATCCGGCTTTTTTGGCGAGCCGGTTCGAGATCGACCGTCCAGGCGTAACCTATACGGCCGATACGCTTCATGCCCTTCGCGACTTTTACCCGCCGCAGGTAAAGCTCTACTTTATTACGGGCGCCGACGCGATTATTGATATTGTGACCTGGCATGATGCCGAGCGAATTGCTGAGCTTGCTACCTTTATTGCGGCGACGCGACCGGGTTTTGATATCGATACGGCGCGTGCCCGAATCAAAGAGTCGGGGCTGCCGTTCGACGTGCGCTATATTCAGATTCCGGCGCTGGCGATCAGCTCGACGAACATTCGTAAGCGAGTTGCCCGCGGCATGAGCGTGCGCTATCTTACGAGCGAGTCTGTGCTCGGCTACATTCGCAAGCGCAGTTTGTATGTCGATCTGGGTCAAGAAGATTTTGAGTGATGGGGGCTACGTTGTCGGTAGAGGATCAGTTTGAGGGCGATGAGCGCGCGCTGCTCAAGCGCATTCAAGAGCTGCTCGATGTTCGCATGAAAGATAAGCGCAAGCGCTATGTGCATTCGCTGGGTGTTGCCGAGACCGCACTTCATCTGGCCGAGGTCTACGGCGTTGACCGCTTTGATGCGGCTGCCGCCGGCTTAATTCACGACTGGGACAAGGTTCTTTCCGATGACGAGCTCGTGGCCCGCGCGCTTCACTATGGCATCAAGGTTGCCGGCTCTCCTTCCGCCGCGACGCCGCTTTTGCATGGCCCTGTTGCCGCCTATGAGCTTCCGCAGCTTTTTCCCGAGCTGTCGCCGGCTGTTTTCCAAGCTGTCGACCGTCACACCGTGGGTGCCTGCGACATGACGCCGCTCGATATGGTGGTCTTTGTGGCAGATGCCATCGAGCCCAACCGTCACGGCGACTATGCCCATGCGCTGCGCAAGATGGTGGGGGAGTCGACGCTTGACGAGTTGTTCTTCTCCTGTTTTGCGCAGGGTCTGGTCTATGTGATCCAGTCCGGGCGCTATCTTTATCCCACGGCTATTATGATTTACAACCATTACGCCCAGCTGCGCTAGCTCGGGTGTGTCTAGAAAGAGGTATTCCATGGCCGACGAGACCATGACTGACGAGCAGATTCTTGAAGGTGTGGAGCACAAGAGTTTCGTTGCCACGTCCGACCGCACCGCCGCCTCGCTGTCCGCGAGCGGTGTCGCCGCCGAGGATGTCGCCCGCGCCGCCGCGCAGGCCGCCTACGACAAGAAGGGCGAGGACGTGCAGGTGCTCGACCTGACCGAGCTTTCCGACGTGTGCGACTACTTTGTGCTTGCCACCGGTACCAACAACCGCCAGGTCGATTCGATCGTCGACGAGATCGAGGAGAAGGTCGCCGAGGCTTGCGGCGAGCATCCGTTCTCCATCGAGGGCCGCGAGCAGAAGACCTGGATGCTCATGGACTACGGCTCGGTTGTCGTCCACGTCTTCACTCCCGAAGCCCGCGACTTCTACCGCCTAGAAAAGCTCTGGGGTGACGCCCCCCAGCTCCCCCTCAATCTCCTCTAGTAGCTCATTTGATACGGGGATTTTTAGCTAGCTTCGCGCATTTCGCCGGGCAGTTGCGGTTTTCCGCACCTGCCCGGCTTTCTTTTTGCCTAAAGGCGGTTAATCGTTGAAGCGGGATTGGCGGCCGAAGGATAGGGCGGTGTCGCCGAACTTGTCTCGGACGGCGTCGATAGCGACCGAGAGGTCGCGGCGGTCGCTGGATTGGGCTCCGCGGTCGTCGACTTCGCAGAACAGGTCGGTCTGGATGCCGCCTTGGTGGTCGAAGTCGCTCATGCCGATGCCCGCTAAGCGAACATGCGTGCCTTCCTGCCAGATGTTGTCGAGCAGTTCGAGCGCAACCGCCACGAAGATGTTCTCATCGTCGGTCGGATGAGGCAGCCGGCGCTGTGCCGTACGCCCGCTGCCATACGAATACTTGAGCTTGAGCGTCACCGTGGCGCCCGTCAGTCCCTGACGGCGCAGGCGGCGTCCCACTGACTCGCCCAACAGCGCAATCGCCGCTTCGATGTCCCCGCGCTCAGTCAAATCTTTCGCAAAGGTGCGCTCATTGCTCACCGATTTAACCTCACGCTCTTCATCGAGACTTGTGACTTCGGAGATTTCGAGTCCCAGCGCACGCTGGCGCATGCGTTCGCCGTTGACGCCAAAAATAGAGGCCAAGGTGGATTCCGCTGCACGTGATAGCTCGCCGAGGGTGTAGATGCACATGCGGCGCAGTCGTTCCTCGGCCGAGCGCCCGATGCCGCTCATTGCAGACACTGGTAGCGCGGCCAAAAAGCGCTGTTCCGTCCCGGGGCGCACAATCGTCAATCCAAACGGCTTGTCACGCTCGCTTGCGATCTTTGCGACCGTCTTGTTGCAGCCCACGCCAATGGAGCAGGTCACTCCCAGCGCTGCCACGCGGTCGCTTATACGCCGCGCAACCAGTAGCGGGTCTTCGGGCGCAAAGCGACCCGGTGTGATATCGATAAAGGCTTCGTCGATGGATACGCGCTCTACGCGCGGCGTTTCCTCGGCAAGAATCGCCATGACCTGCGCGCTCACCTCGCGGTAGCGATCAAAGTGCCCGTGCGTCCAAATGGCTTGCGGGCACAAGCGCCGCGCCTCGGCCGAGGCCATGGCAGAGTGCACGCCAAAGCGACGCGCTTCATACGAACACGTGGACACGACGCCACGCGAATCGGCGTCTCCGCCCACGATGAGCGGCTTTCCGCGCCATTCGGGATGATCGAGCATCTCCACGCTAGCAAAAAACGCATCGAGGTCCATGAGGCCCACCGCCGGACCCGTCCAGGGAGGTGGCGTGACGCCCATGGCATCCTCATAACCGTATGTATGTTCGCGTCTTTCCATGGCATGAGTATACCGCGCAGCTCATGTGGGGTGCGTGTATGTGCTTGCAAATCCCGAATTCTTGTCTAAGATATGGATTTGCCCTCGACTACACCGAAGAAGTTGGTCTCACGGACTTCACCTGCCCGCGTCGATGGCGTATTATGTTCAACTGTTTGTTTGTAGTTGCAGCCTAAAGCTGCTTGGTTGGAGGAGTTTCCTTTGGCAGTCAAGATTCGCCTTGCTCGTCACGGCGCTAAGAAGCGTCCGTACTACCGTGTCGTCGTCGCCGATTCCCGCGCCCCGCGTGACGGTCGTATCATCGAGGAGGTTGGCCGCTACAACCCGATGACCGCCCCCAAGACCATCAACCTCGACCTCGAGAAGATCGCCGACTGGCAGTCCAAGGGCGCTCAGCTCACCGACGCCGTCGCCGCTCTGGTCAAGGCCGCCAACGAGGGCGAGAAGACCGAGACCGTCGTCAAGAAGTCCAAGAAGCAGCTCGCCAAAGAGGCCGAGGCCGCTAAGGCTGCCGCTGAGGCCGCTGAGGGCGCCGAGGAGTAAATCGTGCCTGAGGTTGACGCTGCACAGCTCGAGGGTGAGGCAATGCTCTCAGATCGCATCGCCGATCTCGTCGAATATCTCGTTGTTCAGATCGTCGACGACCCGGATTCCGTGAGCCTTGAGGTCATTGATGGTGATGACGCCTCTACGATTGAGGTTTCTGTCGCCGAGGATGACGTCGCTAAGGTCATCGGCCGTCGTGGCCGTACCATCAAGGCCATTCGCACGCTCGCCCGTGCACTGGCCGCTCGCCTCGACACTGCTGTCGAGGTAGAGGTTCTGGGCTAGGACCTTGAGGTCCCAGTACAAAAACATCGCCCGTGTGGTCAAGCCGCACGGAAGGAAGGGGGAGGTCCTCGCGCAGCCGCTGCGGGGGCTTCCTTCTGTATTAGAGCCGGGTATGCGCGTCGCCCTGACGCCGCCGGCGCTCAAGCGCGACCGCTTTTGCACGGTCGTGTCCGTCACCGATACGGGCGATGGCGATCTGGTCTCGTTTGAGGGCATTGACGACTTGACGGCCGCCGAGGGCATCACGGGATGCTATGTGTTGGCAAATCGTGACGATTTTGAGCTCGATTCACTCGACGCCGCCTATACCGACCTGATGGGTCGCGAGGTGGTCGACGAGCGCTTCGGTTCGCTCGGCACGATCGTCGAGATCATGTCGACGCCTGCTAACGATGTTTGGGTTGTCGAGGGTGATCGGTACGGCGAGGTACTGATTCCCGTGATCGAGCAGGTTGTGCTCGATCTTCCCGACACAGGAACAATTTTCGTCCACGTTATGGACGGCCTGATCGATATGGACAAGTAGGGAGGACAACATGCTGATTGAGACCCTTTCGGTCTTTCCCGAGATGTTTGAGCCCGTCATGTCCACATCGATTTTGGGCCGCGCCCGCAAGGCCGGCCTTTTTGATTTTAAGGCGTATAACCTGCGCGACTGGACGCACGACCGCCATCGTACCGTCGATGACGAGCCGTACGGCGGCGGGCAGGGCATGCTCATGAAGGTCGAGCCTATTGCCGAGGCCATCGAGGCTATTAGCTCCGAGGGTCCTAAGCCCACCGTGGTGTTTTTTACCCCCTGTGGCGAGCCCTTTACACAGCATGTGGCCGAGCGCCTGCTCAAAAGCGAGCGCTTGCTGTTTGTGTGCAGCCGTTACGAGGGTGTCGACGAGCGTGCCTATGCGTATGCCGACGAGCGCCTGTCGATCGGCGATTACGTGCTCACGGGCGGCGAGCTTCCCGCTATGGTCGTTGCCGATGCTGTCGTACGCCTGATTCCCGGCGCCCTTGGTGACGAGATGAGCAACGTCGACGAGTCGTTCTCGACCGCCGAGGACGGAGGCCTGCTCGAGTATGCGCAGTACACTCGCCCTGCTGAATTCAACGGCGAGGGCGTGCCGCCGGTGCTCGTGAGCGGTGACCATGCCAAGGTCGATGCCTGGCGCCGTAAGAATGCCATCGAGCGCACCTGCCGCTGGCGTCCCGACCTGATCGAGACGGCACGGCTTACGCCCCAGGAGCGCGCATACGCGCAGGAGATTCTGGACGCTTCGTATTCGCAGAGCGAGGAGTGAGAATGGTTCCATCGCAGCATTCCGCGTTGAGGGGCGCTTTTGAGTGGGTCGCGGTCATCGCGATCGCGCTCGTGGCCACCTTCCTGATCCGCACCTTTGTGGTCGAGCCCTTTGTGGTACCCACCGGCTCCATGGAGGACACGATCGAGATTGGCGACCAGATCCTGGCACAAAAGGTGAGCCTCGAGCTCGGTCAGCCCGTCAAACAGGGTGATATCGTGGTGTTCCACAACCCCGATGCCACTTCCGAGCATGATGTTCTTGTCAAGCGTGTTATTGCCACGGCCGGCCAGACGGTCGACCTGCAGGACGGCAAGGTGGTCGTTGACGGCCAAGCGCTCGACGAGGACTATACGACGGGCATGAGTTGGCCGCTTTCGGTCCAAGCGCCTGGCGCCCAGGTGAGTTATCCCTACACCGTTCCCGACGGGTGCGTGTGGGTGATGGGCGACAACCGCGAAAACTCTGCCGACTCGCGCTACTTTGGTCCCGTCGATCGCTCTGATTTGATCGCTGTGGCGCTTGTGCGCTACTGGCCGCTCAACCGCATCGGCGCTATCGACTAAAAACCGCTATAGTACAGTACCTAACCGTGTAATCGTTTCGACGAGGGGATATTAGAGGCATGAACGCTTCATCGCTTTCCTTCCAAGACATCATCCTGCGCCTCCAGCAGTACTGGGGCGAGCAGGGCTGCGTCATTATGCAGCCCTATGACTCCGAGGTCGGTGCCGGTACCTTCCATACCGCGACCACGCTGCGCTCGCTCGGTCCCGCCGAATGGCGCACCTGCTATGCGCAGCCCTGCCGCCGTCCCGCCGACGGCCGCTACGGCGAGAACCCTAACCGCATGCAGCACTACTATCAGTTCCAGGTGCTCATTAAGCCCTCTCCGGTTAATGCTCAGGAGCTTTACCTGGGGTCTCTTGCTGCCATTGGCCTGGACCCCAACGACCATGACGTCCGTTTTGTCGAGGACGACTGGGAGAGCCCGACGCTGGGCGCCTGGGGCCTTGGCTGGGAGGTCTGGCTCAACGGCATGGAGGTCACGCAGTTCACGTACTTCCAGCAGGTGGGCGGTATCGAGGTCGACCCCGTGCCCGTCGAGATCACCTATGGCCTGGAGCGTATCGCCATGTACGCTCAGGGCGTCAACTCGGTCTACGATCTGGTGTGGAGCTATCTGCCCGACGGCACGCCCATGACCTACGGCGACGTGTTCCTCGAGAACGAGCGCGAGTTCAGTGCCTATAACTTTGAGGTCGCCAACGTCGAGATGATGCGTCAGAAGTTTGACGACTACGAGGCCGAGTGCCATTCCTGCCTGGAGCGCAAGCTGCCGTTGCCGGCGTACGACTGTGTCATGAAGTGCAGCCACGCCTTCAACCTGCTCGATGCCCGCGGCGCCCTGTCCGCGGTCGAGCGTGCCAACTACATCCTGCGCGTCCGCGCCGTCGCCAAGGCGTGCTGCGAGGCCTACATGGCCGAGGTCGCCGGAGTCAACGAGAATGCCGACCAGGAAGGCGAGGTGGCGTAAGCCATGGCAGACGCTAAGGATTTCCTGTTTGAGATCGGTACGGAGGAAATGCCCTCTGCACCGCTGGACAATGCCGTCAAGCAGCTTGGTACCATGATCGCCAAGGGTCTCGACGAGGCCGGTCTGGCCCACGGCGAGGTCCGCGTGATCTCGAGCCCGCGTCGCCTGGCTGCGCTCGTTGCCGACGTTGCCACCGCGACCGATGAGGTTCACGAGGTCAAGTGTGGCCCCGCGGCAAACATCGCCTTCGACGCTGACGGTAACGCCACCAAGGCCGCCCAGGGCTTCGCCCGCAAGTGCGGTGTGGCTGCCGAGGACCTGGTCCGTCGTGAGGATACCGACGGTCGCGAGTATGTCTTTGCCGAGAAGAACATTCCCTCCGCACCGGCAACCCCGATCCTGACGGCCCTGTGCGAGAAGACCATTGCCGGCCTGCAGTGGCCCAACTACCGCTCCCAGCGCTGGGGCCACGAGCACGCGACGTTCGTGCGTCCGGTCCGCTGGATTTGCTGCCTTCTGGGCGAGGATGTTGTGCCTGTGTCATTTGCCGACGTGACGAGCGGCAACACCACGCGCGGCCATCGCGTGCTCGGCCCCGGTGACCACGTTGTCGCCAGCCCCGCCGCCTACGAGCAGGTACTCGAGGACGCCGGCGTGCTTTCTGCCGAGCGTCGTCGTGAGGCCATCCTTGCCGGTATCGCCGAGGTCGAGGCCGCTCGCCCCGGCTGCCATGTCGACACGCCCAAGAAGGTCTTTGAGGAGGTCATTAACCTCTGCGAGTGGCCGACGGTGCTCGTCGGTACCTTCGACGAGGAGTTCCTCAAGGTCCCGCACGAGATCATCTGCGAGTCCATGCTCACCAACCAGCGCTACTTCCCGATCTATGACGGCGAGGGCAAGCTTACGCGTGAGTTCGTGGTCGTCTCCAACAGCAAGCCCGAGAACGCCGAGCGCGTGATCGACGGTAACGAGCGCGTCGTGCGCGCCCGTCTGGACGACGCTAAGTTCTTCTACGAGGAGGACCTGAAGATCTCCCTCGACGAGTTCCGTGAGCGCCTGTCCAAGGTCGCTTTCCAGGAGAAGCTCGGCAGCGTGCTCGCCAAGTCCGAGCGCATCGAGCAGCTCGCGCTCGCCATCGCCCGCGAGGCTCACCTGGGCGCCCATCTTGCCGCCGACGCTGCTCGCGCCGCGCACCTGTGCAAGGCAGACCTGGTGTCCAACGCCGTCGTCGAGTTCACGAGCCAGCAGGGCGTGATGGGTGGTTATTACGCGACCGCGATGGGGGAGAACGACGAGGTTGCCCACGCCATTCGCGATCATTATCGTCCCCGCTTTGCCGGCGACGAGCTGCCAGAGGGCACCGCTGGCTGCATCGTGGCCTGCGCTGACAAGCTTGATACCATCGCCGGTATCTTTGCCATCGGCGAGCCCCCGACTGGCTCCTCCGATCCCTACGCGCTGCGTCGTGCCGCTATCGGTATCATCAACATCCTGCGCGACCGTCTGTCGATCGACCCCACGTCGCTCATCGACTTTGCGCTCGAGCTCTATAGCGAGCAGGGCATTGAGTTCGACGCCGCCGAGGTCGCCCAGCAGGTTCGTGACTTCTTCCATGGCCGCCTGGTGAGCATGGCCCGCGACGAAAAGATCCCGGCCGATACCGTTGCCGCCGTCTCCGCGGTGCACATTATCGCCCCGTCCGTCTTCTTCGCCCGCTGCGCCGCCCTCGACGAGGCCCGCAAGAACGACGCTGAGACGTTCGACAACCTGGCGACCGCCTATGCCCGCGCCGCGCATATCTCCAAGCCCGAGCTGGGTGCGGAGTACGACCGCGCCCTGATGGGCGAGGTTGAGCTTGCGCTCGCCGACGCCTCCGAGGCTGCTCAGACCGCCGTCGATGCCGCCCTTGCTGCCGAGGACTACTCGACCGCATTTGCCGCCCTCGCCGCCCTGCGCGCGCCCATCGACCGTTTCTTCGATGAGGTCATGGTCATGGACAAGGACGAGCAGCTTCGCGATAATCGCCTTAAGCTGCTCAACCGCTTCGAGGCCGTTTTCTCCGGCATTGCCAACATCGGTGAGCTTGCCCGCAAAAAGTAAGCCAGCCTGCGCATAAGCGCAAAAGGAGCCCCGCATGGATTGCCCGGTCACCGCTCGTCCCACCGTTATCGTTATCTCCGACTCGCTCGGCGATACCGCTTGTGAGGTGGTGCTTGCGGCGTCCGGGCAATTTGATGAAGGGGCTTTTCGCGTTTTGCGCCTGTCCAAGGTGACCTCCGTGGAGCAGGTCAAGTCATTTGTGGGGCCGCGCGTCGATGCCGACCATCGCGATGTCGCCGTGTTCCATACCATTGTCGATCCGGCGCTTCGCGCCCGCGTGCTCGATTACCTGGGTATGCTGCATATCCGTTCGGTCGACCTGATCGGCCCGACGCTTGCCGTGCTGTCGTCGCTCATCGGTGTGCCGCCCAAGTGCGTTGCGGGCGTGATTCACAAGACCGATGACCGCTATTTCCATCGTATCGAGGCCATGGAGTATTTCGTTGAGCACGATGACGGGCGCGGTTGCGACGATCTGTCGGGTGCCGATATCGTGCTGCTGGGTGTGTCGCGTACATCCAAGACGCCGCTGTCGATGTATTTAGCCTATCAGGGCTACAAGGTCGCCAATGTCCCACTGGCGCATGGCATGGAGCCGCCGAAGTCGATTTACGAGGTTGACCCGATGCGGTTGTTCGGCTTGATTTCGACCGTCGACGTCATCTCCGAGATTCGCGATAGTCGCTTGGGCGATGACTATGCCCGTGCCGTCGCCGGCTCCTATGCCGAGCCCGAGAGCGTGCGCAGCGAGCTTGAGGAGGCCCGTGCCCTTATGAAGCGACTGGGCTGCTTTGTGGTGCGTACCGACGGCAAGGCGATCGAGGAGAGCGCCTCCGAGATCATCGTTCACCTCGAAGAGATTCAAGAGGCAAGAGCCCGTCGTGCCGCCCGCCGAGCTCAACAGCAGTAGTCCTTTCTGGGATGACAAGGTAGCTAAAATTGCTCGTCTCAAATTGACTAGTTTTGATAAAGCGATTTAGCAGTTTCTACCACTTTTGACCTGCAACTCCCTTGCATTGGTATCTTCATAATGTAACCACCTTTACCTACCGTTTATCGCTACATTTACCACGTTTACCAAACCCCGCGCCCTCTACGCAAGCCTGGTCAAACGCCCGCCGTATAGTACCCTCACGGCTCGCATCCGGCGGGTCGATTCGTCACCACGGTCGTGCGCGTAAGCGCATGGAAGGGGAAGCATCGTGAGCGATTGCAAGAGGGTTTACCGTTTTGGAACCGACGCCCAGGGCACCTGTGTCACTGAGGGCGACAAGTCCATGAACTTCGTGCTTGGCGGCAAGGGCGCAAACCTTGCCGAGATGAGCCGAATCGGTCTGCCGGTTCCCGGTGGCTTTACCATTACCTGCCAGACCTGTGTCGAGTACTCCGGTGCCGACAACGTCTGGCCCGAAGGCGCACTCGATGAGATCGTTGCCGCCGAGGCCGACCTCGAGGCCCGTTGCGGCAAAAAGCTCGGCGACGCCTCCGATCCGCTGCTCGTGTCGGTTCGCTCGGGCGCTCCGTTTTCCATGCCCGGCATGATGGACACGGTCCTCAACCTAGGCCTCAACGACGACTCCGTTCAGGGTCTCATCGCCCAGACGCAAAACCCGCGTTTTGCCTGGGATAGCTATCGTCGCTTTATCCAGATGTTCTCCAACGTCGTTATGGGTGTTGACGCCGATCTGTTCGAGAACGCGCTGACCCAGGCACGGCTGGTCTCCGGCGTTCGCGTCGATTCCGAGCTTTCGGCCGAAGACCTGCAGGAGCTCGTCGAGACCTTTAAGGGCATTTTCTCCGAGAACGTCGAGGCCGCCCTGTACCCCGAGCTCGAGGTCGCTGACGGCAAGCCCGTCTTCCCACACGATCCAGAGCTCCAGCTGCGCCTTGCCATCCAGGCCGTCTTTGGCAGCTGGATGAACGAGCGCGCCTGCATCTACCGCAAGCAGCACGGCATTTCCGACGAACTCGGCACCGCCGTCAACGTCCAGGCCATGGCCTTTGGCAATAAGGGCGAGACCTCTGCGACCGGCGTCGCCTTCACGCGCAATCCGGCCGACGGCACCAAGGAGTTCTACGGCGACTTTCTGGTTAACGCCCAGGGCGAAGACGTCGTCGCCGGCATTCGCAATACCGAGCCCATCGCCGACCTAAAGACCACCCCGGGCCTCGAGTCTGCAGGCGAGGAACTCGAGCGCGTGTTCCTGACGCTCGAGGATCACTATCGCGATATGTGCGATATCGAGTTCACTATCGAGCAGGGCAAGCTCTGGATGCTCCAAACCCGCGTGGGCAAGCGTACCGCTACTGCCGCCCTGCGCATCGCCATCGAGATGGTCGAGGAGGGCCTGATCACCCGCGAGGAGGCCGTGAGCCGCATCGACCCCGCGCAGCTCGACCAGCTCCTGCACCCGCAGTTCGACGCCTCCAAGAAGTATGAGGCACTTGCTACCGGCCTTAATGCCAGCCCCGGTGCCGCCGTGGGCGAAGTCGTGTTCTCGAGCGACGATGCCGTCGCGCGTTCCGCCGAGGGCCACAAGGTCATTCTGGTTCGCTGGGAGACCAACCCCGACGACCTGAAAGGCATGGTCGCCGCCGAGGGCATCCTGACCAGCCACGGTGGCAAGACGAGCCATGCCGCCGTTATCGCCCGCGGCATGGGTACGCCCTGCGTCTGCGGCGTCGAGCGCTTCCATATCGACGCCGCCGAGAAGATCGTGCACATCGAGGGCAGCGACCGCGTGCTGCACGAGGGCGATGTCATCTCCATCGACGGCACCCAGGGTATCGTCGTCGACGGCGCCGTTGACCTGGTCTCGGCCGAGCTCACCGGCGACCTGGACACCATCCTGTCCTGGGCCGATGAGATTCGTCTGGACGAGACCTCTGGCCACGCCAACCATGTGCGCGTCAACGCCGACAACCCCGAGGACGCTGAGCTCGCCCTCGAGTTTGGTGCCGAGGCCATCGGCCTGTGCCGCACCGAGCATATGTTCCTGGGCGATCGCAAGAACATCATCCAGAGCTTTATCCTGTCCGACGACGAGGCCGTGAAGCAGCAGGCCCTGGCCGACCTGCTCAAGGTTCAGACCGAGGACTTCCTGGCGATGTTCAAGACCATGTCCGGTCGCGATGTGGTCGTTCGCCTGCTCGATCCGCCGCTTCATGAGTTCCTGGATAGTCCTCGCGAGCTCGAGGTCGCCATCACCAAGAAGGAGGCCGCTGGCGCCAGCGAGGAAGAACTTGCCGCCCTGCGCGCCCGCCTACGTCGCATTGACGGCATGGTCGAATCCAACCCGATGCTCGGCCTGCGCGGTGTGCGCCTGTCAGTAGTCTTTAGCGATCTGCCGCTCATGCAGGTTCGTGCCGTCGCTACGGCTGCTGCCCGCCTGATCAAGGAAGGCGGCGACCCGCGCCCCGAGATCATGGTCCCGCTCGTTTCCATCACGGCCGAGCATGTCCAGACCCGCGAGGTCATCGAGCGCGTGATCGCCGAGGTTTCCTCCGAGGAGGGCGTCGAGCTCAACATTCCCGTGGGCACGATGCTCGAGCTGCCGCGTGCCTGCATGGTCGCCGACGAGATCGCCCATCATGCCGACTTCTTCTGCTTTGGCACCAACGACCTCACGCAGACGACCTTCGGCTTCTCTCGTGACGACGCCGAGGCCAAGTTCATCCCCCTGTACATGCACAAGAAGATCTTGAAGGACAACCCTTTCGAGACCATCGACGCGGCGGTGCTCGAGCTGGTGCGCATGGCCGTCGAGAAGGGTCGCGCCACCAACCCCGACATGCACTTTGGTGTGTGCGGCGAGCACGGCGGCGACCCCAAGTCCATCAAGGCCCTGTTTAACGTGGCCGACGTGGACTACGTATCCTGCTCGCCCTATCGCGTGCCCCTCGCGCGCCTAGCTGCCGCCCAGGCCAAGCTCGAGGCCAAGCGTTCCGCCTAGCGTTTAGCGTTTAGACGCCTAGCGTAGCCCCCCCCTTCATACCGCCCGTCTCATTCGTGAAGCGGGCGGTTATCATGTGCGGGTTTTGTCTTTTTGTCTGCGCAAAAAATTGTTCTTGCAGCAGAAACCCGCGCGTGTATACTCGAATACGTTTGTTCAACTACGTGCCGGCCAAGGTGGTACGGCACCTCTAGAAGAGTAAGGAATTGCACATGGATTACATCCGCGCAATCGAGCGTCAGCAGATCCGCGAGGACATTCCTCAGGTTCGCGTCGCCGACAACGTCAAGGTTCACTACCGCATTAAGGAAGGCGACCGCGAGCGCATCCAGGTTTTCCAGGGCGACGTCATCCGCATGGCCGGCGCCGGTGCCCGCGAGACCTTCACCGTCCGCAAGATGTCCTTCGGTGTCGGTGTTGAGCGTACCTTCCCGCTTCACAGCCCCAAGATCGCCAAGCTCGAGGTCGTTCGCCATGGTCGCGTCCGTCGCGCCAAGCTGTACTACCTCCGCGACAAGGTGGGCAAGGCTGCTCGCATCCCCGAGAAGCGCTAAGAAGATCGCAGCGTCTGTCCACTCGTTTGGACACGAGGGTCACCTTCGGGTGGCCCTTCTTTTTATCTGATTTGCATGCAAGGAGGGTCTGGTATGGCCAACATGACGAGCTCGGTTTCGGCATCGCAGGTTGCCGGCGAGCTGGCGAGCGCCACGTTCGAGGAGATTCCCGCCCTCGTGGAGCATTATCGCGAGGACCCGCGCCAGCAGGTGATCAAGGCTTGCGAGCGTGCTCTTAAGCGCCATGCCAAGGAACTTGCCGAGCGCGAGCGCGTCAATGACATGTACGAGCTTATGCATGAGCTTGGCGGCGATGGGGTGGTCGTTGGTGTCGACGAGGTAGGTCGCGGATCGGTGGCCGGCCCTTTGACGGTATGCGCCGTCTGTCTTCCTATGGAGCCGCGCGTCTGGGGTATCAACGATTCCAAAAAGCTCACGCCCGCGCGCCGCGAGTTGCTCTCGGTGAAGATAGCCGAGGTGGCGACTGCCATCGGCTTTTGCCATATCGCGCCGAAGGATATCGATGAGATGGGCATGGCCCGTGCTATCCGTACTGCCGTTGCGGGCGCCGTGGCCGATACGGGACTTGAACCCGACTGCGTCCTCATGGATGGCAACCCCTTGGGCGCCGTTCCTAACGAGCGCGATGTGGTGAAGGGCGATGCCAAAATCGCCTGCATCGCCGCGGCGTCCATCATGGCCAAGGTCACGCGTGACGAGATGATGGTCGAGTACGACGCCGAGTATCCCGAGTACCATCTGGCCGAGTCGAAGGGCTATGCAAGCCCCGAGCATATCGAGGCCATTCGCAAACATGGACTTTGTCCACTGCACCGCGTGAGCTTTTGCGGAAACTTTCTGCAGACTGAGCGCCTTTTCTAGGTCAATTGTGGAGACAGGGACCTCAGGGGTTTTATAAACCTGCTGGTAGCGGGCCGTATGCAACACCATTGCTGCGTACGGCCCGTTTTTTGACGGCATTTGGTCAGCTTTTGGTTTGCTTCCGGTACTTACCCGCATGAAAGGTGCCCTCATCATCGGGGCAATGCAGTGTGCGGGAAAGGAGACCCCATGAGTGCCGCAAGCAAAAAGAGCAAGACGCAGCAACTCAAGGAGCGTTGGGAAAACGGCGAGCTCGACTGTGGGGCGATGACGCCCGACTTTATCAAGGGACTCAGTCCCCGCGAGCTGGGCATGCTGGGCGAGCTGATCACCATCGACTACTTTAACGAGCGCGGCTACACCTTGCTGGAGCAGGGTTATCGTTGCACCGAGGGCGAGGCCGATCTGGTGCTGCTCGATGAGCTCGACGATGTCGTGGTGATGGCCGAGGTCAAAACCAGACGAGTTGCACTGGATTGCAGCACGCGGGTCTTTCCCGAGGAGGCCGTGGACGCCCAAAAGCAACGCCGCTACCGCCGCATCGCAAGTTGCTACCTCATGGAGCATTATCCGCTCAAGGCGATTCGCTTCGATGCCGTGGGCGTCACCATTCGTGGCGGGCATATCGCCGAGATCGAGCATCAGTACAACGCGTTCGATTGGCAGGTGTCGTGATGGCGTTCGAGACGTTTGCCGTTCACGCGGCCTGCATCCGCGGCGTCGAGGCGATTCACGTCACGGTCGAGGTCTCGCTTGCCGGTGGCGTTCCGGGCATCCAGATGCTCGGCATTCCGAGCATGGAGGTGATGGAGTCACGCGGTCGTATTCGCTGCGCGATGCGCTCCGCCGGGTTCGAGATCCCGCGCTCGGGCATTACGGTCAATCTGGCGCCTGGCGATATTCGCAAGACCGGTAGCGGCTTTGATCTGCCCATCGCCATCGCGGTATTGGCGGCCGATGGTCAGATTCCCCGCGACAACCTCGATCGTTGTCTTATCGCTGGTGAGCTTGGCTTGGACGGTACGGTGCTTCCTGTCAAGGGCGAGGTGGCGTTTCAGCTATTGGCGCGTGATATGGGGCTGTCCTTTATCGCCGGCAGGTCCGATCAGCATGTGCCGCTTGCGGGCGTGGATTGTGGATTCATCGATCATTTGTCTCAGCTTGCCCATGGCATGGGCGATGCCGCGCGGCACTACTTGGATTCTGAAGTGCTCGAGGCGACCTTTGAGCCCGAGCTCGACTATGCCGACGTACTGGGGCAGGAGGTCGCCAAGCGCGGCATGGCGCTTGCGGCGGCAGGAGAACTCGGCTTGCTCATGATCGGGTCCCCGGGATCGGGCAAGACGATGCTCGCGCGTCGTATGACCGGCATCCTGCCCGAGCTTTCCGTTGAGGATCAACAGGAGGCGCTGTGCATCCATTCGGTTTTGGGTGAGAACATCGATGGCTTGTTGGCGGGGCACCGGCCCTTCCGCAGTCCCCACCACAGTATTTCGACCGCAGGTCTTATCGGCGGCGGGCGCCCAGTGCACCCGGGTGAGATCAGCCTTGCTCATGGCGGCGTGCTCTTTTTGGACGAGCTTGCTGAGTTTCCCACGGGTGTGCTGCAGACGCTGCGTCAGCCCATCGAACGCGGCTATGTGAGGATCGTGCGCGTCGACGGGGCCTTTACCTTCCCGTCGCGCTTTCAGCTGCTGGCTGCGAGCAATCCCTGCCCCTGCGGTTTTTTGGGCGATCGCGAGGTACCGTGTCGCTGCTCAGCGGCGATGGTCGAGCGCTATCGGTCTAAACTGCGCGGTCCTTTGGCCGACCGTATCGACATGATGATCGATGTGACCCGTCCCGACCCCCAAGTGATTATCGAGGGTGCGGAGGGTATGTCGTCTGCCGAGTTACGTGACTACGTTGTGCGCGGTCGCGCTTTTCGCGCCTGGCGCGAATCCCGTATGGACGATGCGGATGCCGAGGCCGAAGATGACGAGACACGGTCCATTGACGGCGTCGTTTCGACCTTTGAGCTCGATGATGCGGCGGAGAAGTGTGTGCTCGGCCTGTCGAAGCGCACACATCTCACGGGTCGCGGCATCGTGCGCCTGGTGCGTATCGCGCGTACCATCGCCGACGTCGCCGAGAGCGAGCAAGTGACGCAGGACCACGTGCTCGAGGCAGCGATGTACCAGGGAAGGAGGGACCAATGATGGCCGAGGGGACCTACGAGCTGCATCCAGGTGATGCGTTGTATCCCGAGACCGTTTTGGAGCTTTCTGATGTACCCCAGACGCTCTATGTGCGCGGCGACCCCGAGGTGCTTTCGACGCCCGCGCTCTCCATCATCGGCGCGCGCAAGGCCTCGCCGTATGGTCTTGCCGTGGCAGAGCTTGCGGCAAAGGTGGCGGTCGAGGCGGGAGTGACGGTAGTTTCGGGCGGCGCGGTCGGTTGTGACCAGGCCTCGGGTTGGGCTGCGGTCAACGCCGGCGGCAAACACGTCGTGGTGCTGGGGACGGGCGCCGACGTGGTCTACCCGCGCTCGAGCGCGGGGCTTATTATGCGCACGCTCGATACGGGTGGCGCGGTCGTGTCGATCTCTCCGTGGGGCATGGGCCCGCGCAAGTTTGCCTTTCCGCGCCGCAATCGCGTGATCGCGGCCCTGTCGCAAGCCCTCTTTGTTTCCGAGGCGGGTATGCCTTCCGGGACGTTTTCTACAGCCGAGGCTGCTATGGATTTGGGGCGCGAACTTCTTGTCGTGCCGGGGTCGATCCTATCGCCCGAGTCGCGTGGCACGAATTACCTCATTGCGAACGGTGCCTGCTGCATCATCGACGAGGAATCTATCGAGATGGCTATCTCACGCATCTACGGCACCCTGCGCTACTCGCGCCCCGATGCTCCCGGCATTGCCGACCTGGATCCAACACAGCAGACCGTGATGCATGCGCTCATCGCCTCTCCGCTCAAGGTCGACGACATCGCGGCGCTTGTCTCGCTCGATGCTGTCGGCGTACTCAAACTCTTGGGTTCGCTTGAACTCGAGGGCCTTATCGAGCGCATGATGGATGGAAGGTATGCGCCCTCCAAGTTTGCCCTTCACGCTCAGACACCCTTCGGTCACAATGGAAAACATGTCAATTAGAAAGGTGTTTGCAGATGCTGTTTGATCAGGTGACGGTTATCGGTGGCGGTCTGGCGGGTTCGGAGTGCGCGATTCAGCTGGCAGATCGCGGGTTCGCCGTAAGGCTGTGCGAGATGCGCCCCCAGGTTAGCTCCCCGGCCCACCATACCGATCACCTGGCAGAGCTCGTCTGTTCCAATTCGTTTAAGTCGACCCGTCCGGATTCCGCGGCTGGATTGCTGAAGGCCGAGCTTGAGCGCATGGGTTCAGTCCTGCTCGATTGCGCCCATCGCGCGGCTGTTCCCGCCGGTGGCGCCTTGGCGGTCGACCGCGTCAAGTTTTCCGAGTTTGTCGAGGCCGAGGTTGCCGCCCGTCCCAATATCGAGATCATTCACGGCGAGGTCACGCAGATTCCCGAAGGTCACGTGGTCATTGCCGCCGGCCCCTTGTGCTCGCCGGCGCTGAGCGAAGAGGTCATGAAGCTCGTCGGTGGCGACGCCCTTGCGTTCTTCGATGCCGCGGCGCCGATCGTCGATGCCTCCACGCTCGATATGGACGTGCTGTTCTCGCAGTCGCGCTACGAGGAGCAGGGGAGCGGCGACTATCTCAACGCTCCGCTCAATAAGGAGGAGTACGAGGCCTTTATCGAGGCGCTTACCACGGCCGACCGCGTGGTGCTCAAGGACTTTGAGGGCGGCGATCTGTTCCAGGCCTGCCAGCCTGCCGAGGAAGTTGCGCGCACCGGCAAGGACGCCATTCGCTTTGGCGCCATGAAGCCTGTCGGCCTCACCGATCCGCGAACCGGTCGTCGTCCCTGGGCGGCGATTCAGCTGCGTGCCGAGAATAAGGAGAAGACCGCCTATAACCTGGTGGGCTTCCAGACCAACTTGACCTTTGGCGAGCAGAAGCGCGTCTTCCATATGGTGCCGGGCCTGGAGAACGCTGAGTTCTTCCGCTACGGTGTCATGCACCGTAATACCTTTGTCGACGCCCCGCACGTGCTCGATGGCACCTTTGCCGTGCCCGGCACCGGCGTGCGCCTGGCCGGTCAGATCACCGGCACCGAGGGGTACATGGAAGCCGTGGCGACGGGTCTGCTCGCGGCGCTCAACACCTATGCCGAGGCTATCGGGGCCGCGGGCGTCGAGCTGCCGCGTGTGGGCGCCCTGGGTGCGCTCGTGGGCTATGCGACCGATCCTGCCACCGTGGGCTATCAGCCTATGCATGTCAACTTTGGCCTGGTGCCGCCACTCGAGGATGGTAAGCGCCGCAGCAAGCGCGACCGCTACCAGGCCTATGCGGACCGTGCGCTCGAGGCCCTTGATGCCTATCTGGCCACTCGCCCCGATTTGTTTGGAGGCGACCGGTCATAGCCTTTGACCTGTACGACACCGTCGACTCGTTTATCGCCTATATCTCACGTGTCGAGGGACTTTCTCCCAACACGGTGACGGCCTATGGCTCGAGGCTGGAGCGTTTTGCTGCCTGGTGCGAGCGTGAGGATATAGATGCTTTCGCTGCCGACGTGCGCACCATTCGTCGCTATCTTGCCGAACTTTCGCGTGAGCAGGTGTCTCCCCGAACGCTTGCGGCACACCTGTCTGCCATTCGCTCGCTCTATCGGTGGATGGCTGCCGAGGGGGTCGTGGAGGGCGATGTGGTCTCGGCAATTTCCTCGCCCAAGCTCCCGCGCGATCTACCCGGTGTGCTGACGACCCAACAGGTGGAGGCGCTGCTCAAGACGCCTGATACCTCAACACCCGCGGGACTGCGCGATGCGGCGATGCTCGAGCTGCTCTATGCCTCGGGCGCCCGTATCTCTGAGCTCGCAGCACTCAATGTGGAGTCCATTGTGTGGTCCGAACGCACGCTGCGCCTGTGGGGCAAGGGGAGCAAAGAACGTATCGTCCCTCTGTATCGTCGCGCGCTCGAGGCGACGCGTCTCTATATTGAGGAGGGGCGGCCGGAGTTGCTCGCTCAGGCAAAGCGCCGTGACCCCACTACCGGGCCGCATCCGCTGCTTATATCGGCGCGCGGTAATCACATGAGTGCCGCCATGCTCAGGCGGCGGTTCCATACTCTGGCGACACTCGCCGGCATTCCGGCCGACATCGCCCCGCATGCGATGCGCCATACCTTTGCGACCGACTTGCTCGAGGGCGGTGCGGACCTGCGCTCGGTTCAAGAGCTGCTGGGTCATGCGAGCCTGTCCACGACGCAGATCTACACGCACCTCACGCCCGATCGGCTCAAACGTGCCGTGGCTCAAGCCCATCCCCGAGGCGAATAGTGGCTGGGACGTCCCGCGCCGCACTCAGGTGTGTGGTTTTGATTGCGGGTTGGCACGAAGATGCATTCCTGCTATTATTCATCGGGTTGCTTCACGGCAACATGTTTTTATCACGCACGCGCGGCTACTTCATACCGTGGTGCCCGGGCTTTGGTAGCACATGTCCGGGTTGGTTTTGGAGGATGACCCCGCGCGGAGGCAAACCACAGGAGGTTTAACATGGCTACCAAGATTAATATCCGCACCCTGCTCGAGGCCGGCTGCCACTTCGGTCACCAGACCCGTCGCTGGAACCCCAAGATGAAGCCGTTCATCTTCGGTGAGCGCAACGGCATCTACATCCTCGACCTCAAGCAGACCATCCTCGACGCCGACCAGGCCTACACCTTCGTCAAGAACGTCGCCAAGGGTGGCAACGTGCTGTTCGTCGGCACCAAGAAGCAGGCTCAGGAGGCCGTCAAGAACGCTGCTGAGCGCGCTAATATGCCCTACATCAACCAGCGTTGGCTCGGCGGTATGCTGACCAACTTCGTCACCATCCGCTCCCGCATCAACCGCATGGAGGAGCTCGAGGCCATGGTCGAGGACGGCCGCATGGCAGTGCTCCCCAAGAAGGAGCAGGCTGTGCTCGGCAAGGAGCTCACCAAGCTCCAGACCAACCTCGGTGGCGCCCGCGACATGAAGGGTCTGCCCCAGGCTCTCTTCGTCATCGACACTAAGCGCGAGGAGAACGCCATCAAGGAGGCTCAGCGCCTGAACATCCCCGTCGTCGCTCTGATCGACACCAACTCCGATCCCGACGAGGTCGAGTACGGCATCCCCTGCAACGATGACGCTATCTCCGCTGTCACCCTTATGTGCGAGCTCATGGCTGACGCCTGCCTCGCTGGCTCCGGTAAGGAGCAGGTCTCCGAGGCCGAGATGGCCGCTGAGCCCAAGGCCGAGTAAATCAGTCTTAGTTAATTCTTTTTCATCTCTTTGAAAGGAACCACAATGGCCCAGATTACCGCCGCTATGGTCAAGCAGCTCCGCGAGATGACCGACTCCCCGATGATGGAGTGCAAGAAGGCTCTCGTCGAGGCTGACGGCGACATGGACGCCGCTGTCGACGTTCTGCGTAAGAACGGCCTTGCCAAGGCTGCCAAGAAGGCTGGCCGTGAGACCAACGAGGGCGCTGTCGCCGCGTTCGTCTCCGAGGATGGCAAGACCGGCGCTCTGCTCGAGCTCTCCTGCGAGACCGACTTCGTTGGCTCCAACGCCAAGTTCACCGGCTTTGCTTCTAAGGTCGCTGAGGTTGTCGCTACCACCGAGCCTGTTGACGTCGACGCTCTGCTCGAGAAGCCGATGGGCGAGGAGACCGTTTCCTCCGAGCTCACCGAGATGATTCACATCATGGGCGAGAACATGAAGATCTCCCGCTTCGCTGCCCGCAAGGCCGAGAACGGCGCGCTCGCTTCTTACATCCACATGGGTGGTAAGATCGGCGTCCTCGTCGAGTTCGCCTTCGAGAAGGCCGAGACCGCTCAGGCTGAGTCCTTCAAGACCTTCGCTCACGACGTTGCCCTTCAGGTTGCCGCCGTCGCCCCGATCTGCGCTACCCGCGATCAGGTTCCGGCCGAGACCGTCGAGCACGAGAAGCAGATCTACATGGCCCAGGCTGCCGAGTCCGGCAAGCCCGAGGCTATCCAGGAGAAGATGGCTGTTGGCCGTCTGGAGAAGTTCTACAAGCAGTCCGTGCTCACCGAGCAGGAGTTCATCAAGGACAGCTCCCTCACCATCAAGAAGTACGCTGAGCAGGTCTCCAAGGAGCTCGGCGACACCATTACCGTCGTTGCCTTTGACCGTCTGGTCCGTGGCGAGTAAATAAGCTCTTGTAGCTGGTAATGAGCAGGCTGTGGGTTTTACTCACAGCCTGCTTTTTCATGGCTCTTATCAGAGCCTTTGATATCATATTGAGAGTCTAATTAAAGGAGGATCGCTTTGTCCGACATCCGATATAAACGAGTGCTTCTTAAGCTTTCCGGCGAAGCGCTGATGGGCGACGGCCAATATGGCATCGACCCCAAGGTTACCGATCATCTTGCCAAGCAGGTCAAGGAGCTGCTCGCCGTTGGCCATGAGGTCGGCGTCGTTGTCGGCGGCGGCAATATTTTCCGCGGCATGGCAGGCGCTGCCGGTGGCATGGAGCGTGCTCAGGCCGACTACATGGGCATGCTCGCGACCGTTATGAACGCGCTCGCCCTGCAGGATGCTTTCGAGCATAACGACGTTCCCTGCCGTGTGATGAGCGCTATCCAGATGAACGAGATCTGCGAGCCCTATATTCGCCGTCGCGCCATCAACCACCTTTCCAAGGGCAACGTCGTTATTTTTGCCGCCGGTTCGGGCAATCCGTACTTTACGACCGACACCGCCGCGGCTCTTCGTGCGTGCGAGATCGGCGCCGAGATTCTGATTAAAGCCACCAAGGTTG
Organism: Collinsella sp. AM44-11; assembly: GCF_003467145.1. Taxonomy (NCBI): domain Bacteria; kingdom Bacillati; phylum Actinomycetota; class Coriobacteriia; order Coriobacteriales; family Coriobacteriaceae; genus Collinsella; species Collinsella sp. AM44-11. The sequence continues at coordinate 238,964 of NZ_QSFE01000001.1, read as the reverse complement.
ACGGCATCTACGACAAGGATCCCGTCAAGTGCGCCGATGCCGTCCGTTTTGACAAGATTACCTATCACGAGGTTCTCGTTCGCGGCCTGCAGGTTATGGATTCCACGGCTACGGCTCTGTGCCAGGATAACCGTATGCCTATTTTGGTCCTCAACATCGATGGCGAGGACACCGTCAAGCGCGCGCTCGCGGGTGAGCCCGTCGGCACGCTCGTCTATCAGGAGGATTAAGCATGGCAGAGAACATCACCGCCCATATGGACAAGTCGCTCGAGTCCCTCAAGCATAACTTCTCCAAGGTCCGTACCGGTCGCGCCAACGCCAACATTCTGTCCGACATCACCGTTGATTATTACGGTGTCCCCACGCCGGTCACGCAGGTTGCCGCCGTCAAGACCCCCGAGGCTCACATGCTGCTCATCGAGCCGTGGGACAAGGCGCTCATCAATGCTATCGTCAAGGCCATCGGCGCTTCCGATCTGGGTATTACCCCCAACTCCGATGGCACCGTCGTTCGTCTTCCGTTCCCGGCTCCCACTGAGGAGCGCCGTCGCGAGCTCGTCAAGGAGTGCCGCGAGTACGCCGAGCAGGCCAAGGTGTCTATCCGTAACATCCGTCGCGACTTCAACAACAAGCTCGAGCGCGATGAGGAGCTCACCGAGGACGACGTACGTCGCGAGCAGGCCAAGGTCCAGAAGCATACCGATGAATATGTCGCCAAGGTCGAGGAGCTTCTGAAGGAAAAAGAAGCCGAGGTCATGGAGATCTAAGGTGCAATACGACGAGCATAAACTGGTCGAGTACTTTGCCGACGCCCCTGCGGGCGTCGGTTTTTCCGACCTTGACCTCAATAACATTCCGCACCATATCTCGTGCATCATGGACGGCAACGGTCGTTGGGCCACGTCGCGCGGTCTTGCACGCACCGAGGGCCACAAGGCGGGTATCGTCTCGCTGCGCGAGATCATTACCGCCTGCGTGCGCCTGGGCGTCGACGTGCTTTCGGCCTATGCATTTTCGACCGAAAACTGGAATCGACCGCAGCACGAAGTCAACGTCTTGATGCATCTGTTTGCCAAGACGTTTATCGACGAGCTGCCGCTTCTGAAGCGCGAAAATGTGCGTGTTGTCTTTTTGGGCGACATTTCCGCACTGCCCAAGAAGACCCGCGATGTCTTTGAGCGCGGTCTAGCCGAGTGTGCCGACCACACCGGCATGACGCTGGCGCTTGCTGTCAACTACGGCGCCCGTGCCGAGATCACCCGCGCTGTCCGTCAGATTGCACTCGACGCTGCCGCCGGTAAGATCGATCCTGCCGCAATTGATGACGACATGGTGGCTTCCCACCTCTATACCGCCGGCCTTCCCGATCCTGAGCTTGTGATTCGCGCCTCAGGTGAGCTGCGCCTTTCGAACTATCTGTTGTGGCAGGTGGCTTATTCCGAATTCTACGTCACCGATACCTATTGGCCCGACTTTGATCGTTGGGGCCTTGTCGACGCCATTTTGGCCTATCAGGGCCGTGACCGTAGGTTTGGTGGACTGAGCAAGACCGAGGAGGCTTAATCGTGTCCGATCGTCCCAAGGCATCTGCTCCCAAGACGCCTGTGCGCAAAGCTGCCACTGCGGGAGCGCCTGCAGCGAAGAGCGGCACCGGTTCGTGGCTGGCGGGCTTTATTACCCGTGCCGCCGCCGGTATCGTCTACGCCGTTGTCTTTATCCTGTGCCTGGTTTTGGGTATCGTGCCCACGGCCATCTTTGTTTCTGTCATGAGCGGTCTGTGCTGCTATGAGTTTTTCCGTATGACAAGGCTCGATGGCAAGATGGCTAACGAGCGCATGGGTATCGCTGCCGCCGTACTCTTTCCGCTGTCGGCGTTGGGCGATTCGATGTTGCTGAATGCCCTGCTTTTTGCCTTGATGCTCGCTGTGGGCATTTGGTATGTCTGGTCGCCGCGTACCCGCATCTCTGATGTGGCCGTGACGCTCATGGGTCCCATCTACACTGGCTTTATGCTGTCGGCTATCGTGCTGCTGCGCGATGCCGTGCCCGGTTTTGCCGGCGCCCTGCTTTCAGTGGGCGTTTGCGCGTCCCTTTGGGTCTCCGATTCGTTTGCCTACATCGTGGGCAGCCGTATCGGCAAGCACAAGATGGTTCCCAAGATCTCTCCCAAAAAGAGCTGGGAGGGGTTTGCCGGCGGCATCTTGGGCTCGGTTTTGATTTGGCTCATCCTGTGGGCGACGCACTTCTACAAGCTCAGCCTGCCCTATGCGCTGCTGTGCGGCGTGGTCGTGTCCATTCTGGGCGTTATCGGCGACCTTATCGAGTCGCGCATCAAGCGCGGTGTGGGCGTCAAGGATTCCGGCAACCTTATCCCGGGCCACGGCGGAATGCTCGATCGTAGCGATTCGCTTATCTTCGGTTGCATCACCGCACAGCTGTTGCTGATGATCGGAGGCGTGCTGTAATGTCCTTCCAGACGACGTATGGCCCCGATGGACGCCTTCGCGTTGCCGTCCTGGGTTGTACGGGCTCTATCGGCACCCAGGCGCTCGATGTGTGCCGCCAGCATGCCGATCGCCTGCAGGTGACGGCGCTGTCCGTTAATTCCAGCACCTCGGAGCTCGTTGCCGCTGCCCGCGAGTTCTCGGTTCCGGCGGTTGCCGTTGCCGATGTCGCTCATGGCGATGACGCCGTGCTGCAGGAGTTGCCCGAGGGCACACAGCTCGGCGTTGGCGCGCAGGCGGTTTGCGAGCTCGCGCGTCGCGACGATGTCGACTGCGTGCTCGTCGCTATTGTGGGCGCCGCCGGTCTCGAGGCGAGCCATGCGGCCTTGACCTCGAATAAGCGCCTTGCCCTTGCCAACAAGGAGTCCCTCGTCGTCGGTGGCGACTTGCTTATGCCGTTGGCGCAACCGGGCCAGCTTATTCCGGTCGACTCTGAGCATTCCGCCATCTACCAGTGCTATCTGGGTGAGAACCCGCGCGAGGCCCACTGCATTTGGCTCACCTGCTCGGGCGGTCCGTTCTTTGGCCGCACGCGCGACGAGCTCGATCGCGTGACGCGTGCCGATGCCCTCGCGCATCCCACGTGGGCCATGGGTGCCAAGATCACCATTGACTCCGCCACCCTCATGAACAAGGGCCTGGAGCGCATTGAGGCCATGCATCTGTTTAACTGCGACCTCGATTTCATTAACGTGGTCGTGCAGCGTCAGTCCAAGATTCACTCTATGGTCGAGTTCGCCGACGGCTCCGTGATGGCGCATCTCGGTGCATCCGACATGCGTATCCCCATCCAGTTCGCGTTCTCGTGTCCCGAGCGTTGGGATACTCCGGCGCCTCGTATCGATTTCCGCGAGCTGGGGCAGCTCACGTTTGATGCTGCCGACATGGATACCTTCCGCTGTCTGGCACTGGCCGAGCGTGCCGGCAAGACGGGTGGCACCATGCCGTGCGTTCTCAATGCCGCCAACGAGGTCGCCGTCGATGCCTTCCTGCACGATGGCTGCAGCTTTACCGATATCGATCGCATTGTGGAATCCTGCATGGACGCCCACGATATGCAGGTGGTCGATTCGTTTGAGCAGCTTCGCGACATCGATGCGTGGGCGCGTGAAAAGGCTGCGCAGGTGCTCGCCGCAACTCGTTCCTAACCCATAAGGATTGCTTTTTCGTTTTATGGATACTGTTCTGAGCGTTCTCTCATCGGTCTTTTGGGGCCTGCTGATGCTTTCCGTCCTCGTGTTTTTGCACGAGGGCGGCCACTTTTTGGCGGCGCGTGCCTGCGGCGTCCGTGTGACCGAGTTCTTTTTGGGTCTGCCGTGCCGCTTTGACATCCATTACACGTCGCGTCGCATTGGAACCAAGTTTGGCGTGACCCCGCTGCTGCTGGGTGGCTACGCTGCCATCTGCGGTATGGATCCGACCGATGTTTCGTGCGCCGACCGCGTGCTCGCGGCTATCTATCGTCATGGTCGCGTGACCGTGGCCGACCTTGCTGTCGAGCTCGAGCTTTCCGAGGAGGATGTGCTCGAGGCATGCGCCCTTTTGCTGGGCTGGGGCTCCATCGCGCCCTGGTATGAGGAAGGGGAGAAGCCCTCGCCGAGCTACTATCCCACCAAATATCAGACGTTGCCGCGAGACACGGCAGGCTATACCACCTTTGATGGTCGTCGTTTCGATCGCGAACATGCGACTGCCGAGGGCGATGTGTGGGAGCTGCCGTGCGGCGAGGCCGAGTTCCTTGCGCAAGAGCGCTCGCACACCTATCTTGGCCAAGGCTTTCTCAAGCGCGCCTTTATGCTGCTCGCGGGCATTATCGTCAATATCTTGACGGGTTTTTTGCTCCTTATGAGCATCTATTCCATTGCGGGTGTCACCGTGCCGATGGATACCAACGTGATCGGTCAGGTTGACGAGGGGTCTATTGCCGCCAAGGCGGGTATCGAGGCCGGTGATGCGATCCTTTCGGTTGACGGTGTCTCATGTTCCACTTGGATGGATGTCTACGATGTCATCGGCAAGGCCGCCGGTAAGGACGATATCGCCATCGAGTACGAGCGTGACGGCAAGCAGCATTCGACCACGGTTGCGCTCAAAGAGGACGAGCGCCTAGGTGTGTATGCCTCTACGCAGGTGGTCCGTTTAGACCCCATCACGTCGGCTCGCCTGTCGTTCTCCTATGTCGTGCAGACAGCGGATGGCGTGATGCGCCTGCTCCAGCCGCAGCATACGATGGAGATTCTCGATCAGTCTTCTTCGATCGTGGGTATTAGCGTTATGTCCTCACAGGCCGCTGCTGCCGGCCCTGCCACGTTCCTTTCGTTTGCCGCCCTCATTTCGTTCTCGCTTGGCTTTATGAACCTGCTGCCCATCCCACCACTCGATGGCGGCAAGCTGGTCATCGAGATCATTCAAAAGATTGCGGGCCGCGAGCTGCCGCTCAAAGTGCAGACAATCGTCAGCTATGTCGGCATCGCGCTCTTTGCACTGCTGTTTGTTTATATGCTTCGTTCCGACATCCTTCGATTTATTCTGTAGGGGAGTGTTTGGATTGTCTTTATCCCATCCTTTGCCTCGCGAGCTGACGCGCCCCGTGCATGTGGGCGGCGTGCAGATCGGTGGCGGCGCGCCGGTGGTGGTCCAATCTATGACCTGCACCGATACCGCTGATGCCCAGGCAACGCTTGCGCAAGTGTGCGCGTTGGCGCAGGCTGGCTGCGATATCGTGCGCGTGAGCGTGCCCTCCGAGGCCGCGCTTGAGGGCTTCCGCACCATCTGTGCCGAGTCTCCGGTGCCGATTGTCGCCGATATCCACTTTAACCATAAGCTCGCCATTGGTGCCGTTGAGGCCGGTGCCGCCAAGCTGCGCATCAATCCCGGCAATATCGGCGATTGGGCCAAGGTTGACGCGGTGATCGATGCTGCGGGTGCCTCGGGCTGTGCGATTCGCATTGGCGTGAACGCGGGCTCGCTTGAGCAAGATATTGCCGAGCGCGACGACCTCACGCAGCCCGAAAAGCTCGTGATGTCGAGCGAGCGCTTCGTCAAGCACTTTGAGGATCGCGGCTTTACGAACATTGTGCTTTCGGCCAAGGCCCATAGCGTGCAAACGACGCTCGATACCTATCGAGCCCTGTCACGTGAGATTCCCCACGTTCCGCTTCACCTGGGCGTGACGGAGGCGGGGACCAAGCTTCAGGGCACCATCAAGAGCTCTGTAGGCTTGGGTATCTTGCTTTCCGAAGGCATCGGCGACACCATGCGTGTGTCGCTCACGGCCGATCCGGTTGAGGAGCCGCCGGTCGCCTGGGGAATTCTACAGTCGCTGGGCCTGCGTCGCCGTGGTCCCGAGATTGTCTCGTGCCCCACGTGCGCCCGCTGTCAGGTTAACCTGATTCCTATCGCCGAGGAAGTAACCGAGCGGCTTAAGAACTATACCGCTCCGCTTTCCATCGCCGTTATGGGATGTGCCGTTAATGGCCCCGGCGAGGCTTCCGATGCCGACCTGGGCGTTGCTTGCGGACGTGGTCAGGGCCTGCTCTTTTCGCACGGCCAGATCATTGGTAAAGTAGCTGAGGACCAAATTGTCGATGCGCTTATGGCCGAGGTCGACAAGCTTATTGAGGAGAAATAAATGACTCGAGCAATGTATATGTCTAAGCTGTATGCTCCGACGCTCAAAGAGGATCCGGCGGACGCTGAGCTCGCCAGCCACCGCCTGCTGCTCCGTGCCGGCATGATCCGCAAGGAGGCCGCCGGTCTGTATTCCTACCTGCCGCTCGCATGGCGCTCGATTCGCAAGATTGAGAACATCGTGCGCGACGAGATGGACGCCGCCGGCGCCCAGGAGCTTATGATGCCCATTATGGTCGACGCCGAGTTGTGGCGTGAGTCCGGCCGTATCGATGCCTATGGCAAGGAGCTTGTGCGCTTTGACGACCGTCATGGTCGCGAGTTCGTGCTGGGCCCCACGCACGAGGAGACCGTCACGGCCCTGGTGCGCAACGAGCTGCGCTCCTATAAGCAGCTGCCAGTGAACCTCTATCACATCCAGGATAAGTTCCGCGACGAGTTCCGTCCCCGTTTTGGCCTGATGCGCGGTCGCGAGTTCATCATGAAGGATGCCTACAGCTTCTCCGCCACGCAGGAGAGCTTGCAGGAGGAGTATGACAAGATGAAGCAGGCCTACGCTAACATTTGCGAGCGCTGCTACATCAAGGCCTTGCCCGTCGTTGCCGACTCCGGCGAGATCGGTGGCGATACCTCCGTCGAGTACATGGCTTTGGCCGACGCCGGCGAGGCTTCTCTCGTCTATTGCGATGACTGCGGTTTTGCCGCCGATGATGAGGCTGCAAGCACCAAGGTCGTCGTGACTGAGGGTCCCGGTGACGGTACGCTTACCAAGGTCGAGACTCCGGGCATGGGCACCATTGAGGCCGTTGCTAAGTTCTTTGGGTTCCCCGAGAACGGCACGCGCAAGTCCCTGGCGCTCATCGATGCCGAGGGCAAGCCCGTCGTGGCCATCGTCCCGGGCGATCATGAGCTCAACGACTGCAAGGCCGAGCATGTCTTTGGCAAGGGTTATCGCATGATGACGGACGAGGAGCTTCAGACCTACGGTCTGCACAAGGGCTTTATCGGACCGGTTAACTTGCCCGAGGGCATCCGTCTGGTGTGCGACGAGAGCCTGCGCGAGTCCAAGCAGTGGGCCTGCGGTGCCAACGAGGTCGATTATCACTTTACCGGTGCCTGCCCCGAGCGCGACTTTACCGTCGATGAGTGGGCAGATCTGGTCACCGTCGTTGCCGGCGATCCCTGCCCGCACTGCGGCAAGCCGCTCTCTGCTGCTCGCGGCATCGAGGTCTCGCAGGTCTTCCAGCTGGGTACTAAGTATTCCGAGGCCATGGGCGCCACCTTTATGGACGAGGACGGCAAGGAGAAGCCGCTTATCATGGGTTGCTACGGCGTGGGCGTGTCCCGCTCGCTTGCTGCCGTCGTGGAGCAGCACAACGACGAGCACGGTATCGTCTGGCCGGTTTCCGTTGCCCCGTACGAGGTCGCTGTGATTCCGCTCGATCCCAAGAAGGAGGAGTGCGCAACCGTCTGCGACCAAATCGTCGAGGGCTTGTGCGCCGAGCGTATCGAGGTCGTCGTCGACGACCGTGACGAGCGTCCCGGCTTTAAGTTTGCCGATAACGACCTTATGGGATTCCCGTATCAGGTGGTGCTTGGCAAGCGTGGCCTTAAGAATGGCACCGTTGAGCTCAAGGACCGTGCCACGGGCGAGCGCGAGGACGTGGCGATTGACGAGGTCGTCGCCAAGGTTGCCGAGCTTGTTAAGGCGGCCCGCCGTTAATCGACGTTTCTGCTATTAGATGTAATTGCGGGACTGCTCCGTATCTCTCTTAGGAAGAGATGCGGAGCAGTCTATTTTGTTGCGTGAATAAACTCGATGGGTAAAGGAAAACCCCACAGCCCATATGAGCTGCGGGGTTTTCTTGTGCCTCCGATGCGAAATAAATCGCTCAGATATTACTGATAATCGACGACGTCGATCCAGTTCTTCAGGAACTCATCGTTCACGTTGCGCTTACGAGCGAGCTCGGAAGCGGCGACGATGCTCGTCCACTGACGCACGACCTGCATGGGCATGTCGGCGCGGTCGCAGTAGAGCTCCAGGTAGGCCTCGGCCTGATCCTTGCTGTTGAGGGCGAAGAGCAGGTAGGTGGTGGCAACGTCGGCAGCAGGGGAGCCCTGGGTGGCGTGTGCCCAGTCGCACACATAGAGCTGGCCGTCGTCGCCGACGATGACGTTGGAGGGGTTGAAGTCGCCGTGGCAGACCTTGAACTCCTTGGTCATGCCGTCCAGACGCTCCTGAAGGTTGTAGCGCGTGGTGGCATTGAGCTGATCAAGGCTGTCGATCATGCGGGCGAACTTGTCGCGCTGACGGTTGAGCAGCGGGGAGGTGTAGCCGTGGATCTCGATTTGGAGGTCGACGAACATCTCGAGATACTCACCAAAGCGCTGGGGCTCGGCAGTCATCTTCTCGGCAAGGGTGGTGCCCGGAACCTTCTCGGTCACGAGCGCCCAGCCGTTGGCGTTCTCGAGCTGGGAAACCTCGAGAGCCTTGGGGCTGCGGATGCCGCACTCATTGATGCGGGCAAGATTCAAAGCCTCGTTGAACACGTCGGAGACAGGCTTGGTCTCGTTAAAGACCTTGACAATCTTGTCGCCCAGGTCGTAAACGACCTTGTTGCCACGGCGGACGAGCTCGGTCTTGGAATCGGGTAGCAGCATGGTTGCATCCTTTCAACGATGCGATAGAAGCGACGGCGGGGGTGTGTGAAACACCCGTGCACCCCCGCCGTTAAAAACCGTGCTAAAACTAGCAGACGGCGTAGTCCTGAGGCTCGCGGCCGTAGTAGGCGTCCAGGTAGAGCTCCTTGATCTCGCTCATGAGCGGGTAGCGCGGGTTAGCGCCGGTGCACTGGTCGTTGAATGCCTGCTCGGTCATCTCGTCGAGGGTGTCGAGGAAGTACTGCTCGTCAACACCGTAGTCGGCGATGGTCTTCTTGACACCGATGAAGTCCTTGAGCTCCTCGAGCTTCGTGATGAAGTTCTCGAAGACCTCCTTGTCGTCCTTGCCCTCGATGCCGCAGTACTTGGCCATCTCGGCGTAGTTGTGCAGCGCGTTGGGGTAAGGATACTGGGAGAACGTGCCCATCTTGACGGGAGCCTCGGCGGCGTTGTAGCGCATAACGCGGGTCAGGATGACGGCGTTGGCGAGGCCGTGGGGCAGGTGATGGAAGGCGCCGAGCTTGTGAGCCATGGAGTGGTTGAGGCCCAGGAAGGCGTTGGCGAAGGCCATGCCGGCCATGCAGGAGGCGTTGTGCATCTCCTCGCGGGCGTGCGGGTCCTTGGCGCCGTTCGTGAAGCTGGAGGGCAGGTTCTCGAAGACGAGCTTAGCAGCGCGCTCGGAGAGGCCCTTGGTGTAGTCGGAAGCCATGATGGAGACGTAGGACTCGATGGCGTGGGTCATGACGTCGATGCCGGAGGCAGCGGTCAGGCCGCGCGGGGCGGTCATGCAGTTGTCGGCGTCGACGATAGCCATGTTGGGGAGCAGCGCGTAGTCGGCGAGCGGCCACTTGATGCCGGTCTCCTTGTCGGTGATAATGGCGAACGGCGTGCACTCGGAGCCGGTACCCGAAGAGGTCGGGACGGCGACGAAGTAGGCCTTCTTGCCCATCTCGGGGAAAGTGAAGATACGCTTGCGGATGTCCATGAAGTCCATGGCCATGTCCTCAAACTTGCACTCGGGGTGCTCGTACATCATCCACATGATCTTGCCGGCGTCCATAGCGGAGCCACCGCCGACGGCGATGATGACGTCCGGCTCAAAGAGAGCCATCTGCTTGGCGCCGCGACGTGCGCACTGCAGCGACGGATCGGGCTCGACGTCGTAGAAGCAGTCGTGGGCGATGCCCATCTCGTCGAGCTTGGCCTCGATGGCGCGGGTGTTGCCATTCTTGAAGAGGAACTGGTCGGTGACGATGAAGGCGCGCTTCTTGCCCATGACGGTACCGAGCTCGTCGAGTGCGACGGGCGTGGAACCCTTCTTGAAGTAGACCTTCTCGGGAGCGCGGAACCACAGCATGTTCTCACGGCGCTCGGCCACAGTCTTAACGTTGATCAAGTGCTTCACCCCAACGTTCTCGGAGACGGAGTTGCCGCCCCAGGAGCCGCAGCCCAGGGTCAGAGACGGCTTCATGCCAAAGTTGTACAGATCACCGATGCCGCCGTGCGAGGACGGGGTGTTGATGACGATACGGCAGGCCTTCATGACGTGCTCGAACAGACTGATCTTCTCGGCCTGGGCGGGGTGCACGTACAGAGAGGCGGTGTGGCCCGGGCCACCGGCGAGCACCAGGTGCTCGGCCTTGTCGACGGCCTCCTGGAAGTCCTTGGCGTGATACATGGCCAGGACCGGGGAGAGCTTCTCGTGGGAGAATTCTTCCTTGGCGGGGTCGGTGGAGGTGACCTCGGCGATCAGGATCTTGGTCTTGGCGGGAACCTCGATGCCGGCGAGCTCGGCGATCTTGGCGGCAGCCATGCCGGGAATGCGGTGATCGAGGGCGCCGTTCTTGAACATGGCGGCACGCAGGGCCTCCATCTCGGCACCCTGCTTGACGAAATAGCAGCCGCGCTTCTGGAACTCGGCCTTAACCTGGTCATAGATGGTGTCGATGACGGTCACGGACTGCTCGGAAGCGCAGATCATGCCGTTGTCGAAGGTCTTGGAGTGGATGATGGAGTTGACGGCGAGCAGCACGTCGGCGGTGTCGTCGATGACGACCGGGGTGTTACCGGCGCCAACGCCCAGGGCGGGCTTGCCCGAGGAGTAGGCGGCCTTGACCATGCCCGGGCCACCGGTGGCGAGGATGATGTCGACGTCGCGCATGACCATGTTGGTCAGCTCGATGGAGGGGACATCGACCCAGCCGATGATACCCTCGGGGGCGCCGGCCTTGACGGCGGCGTCAAGCACGAGCTTGGCGGCGGCGATGGTGCACTTGGCGGCAGCCGGGTGCGGGGAGATGATGATGGCGTTGCGGGTCTTCAGGCTGATCAGCGTCTTGAAGATCGCAGTGGAGGTGGGGTTGGTCGTCGGGATGACGGCGCCCACGATACCGATGGGCTCGGCGATCTTAGTGATGCCATAAGCCTCGTCGCGCTCCAGGACACCACAGGTCTTGGTGTTCTTGTAAGCGTTGTAGATGTACTCTGCGGCGTAGTGGTTCTTGATGACCTTGTCCTCAAGAACGCCGCGGCCGGTCTCCTCGATGGCCATCTTCGCCAACGGGATACGAGCCTTGTTGGCGGCCATGGCGGCCTCATAGAAGATCTTGTCGACCTGCTCCTGCGTGTACGTAGCAAAAAGCGCCTGGGCCTCTCGCATCTGAGCGAGCTTAGCCTCAAGCGCCTCTACGTTGTCCACAATTGCGGGAGTAGTGTTTTCCGGTGACTTTTTCACCATTTGTGTCTCCTTGCGATCGGAGATTTACCCTACGTCTTGCATGATAGCAAGAAATAATTCGGTAAACGGTAAGATTCCCGTAAAAGGCATACTAAAACGTTTCAATCAACTGAAACGTTTCAACTATAACTATCTGTCTATTGCATTGCCCCGCTCATTGGGGACAGACTTACATGAGTGCTTTCACTCATTTGTGACAGACATGGATTTGTCATTTTGCCGTTCTGGGCCTGTTTTTGGCGCAGATTGGATATAAATAGGTCACAGGCTCAGCATTTCGCGTTCCTTCTCTCCTTTTAGGTGTTGCCTGTACGGCTTTGAAAGGAGAGACCATGCCCCGATGCGCCCGCGAAATATCGCTCACCGGCTATTACCACGTCTTTGACCGCGGCAACTCCAAACAGATCATTTTTGAAGATGATTCCGACCGCTATCGTTTCTTATCGGACATCTCAGACAGGTTTGCGTGCCATGACGTGGCGGTGTTGGCCTGGTGCCTTATGGATAATCACTTCCATTTGATGGTTGATGACCCATATGACAACCTTTCAAAGGCAATGCAGTGCGCGCTGACGGCCTATGCCAAGTATTTCAATGGAAAAACGGGAAGAACGGGTCACCTGTTTGATAATCGCTATTCGCGGATCGCGGTCGAGTCGGACACGCAGGCGGTGCAGTTGCTCGATTATATCCATCTCAATCCTGTGAAAGGTGTGCTCGACTCGCTCGATGCCTACCGCTGGTCAAGCTACAAGGCATACCAGCTGGGATACGATCCCTTTGATATCTGTGACGCGGCTCCTATGCTCGATATTGTCGGAGGCTCTCGTTGCTATTGCGAGCATCTCGAGGAAGTTGCCGGGCGCATCTGGTCAGTGGAGATTCTTCCGCGCCGACGGATCCCCGATGAGGACGCCCTTTCCGTTGCGCGCGAAGTTTTGCCGAGCATGGATCCTGCGCTGCTCAAGGCCCTGCCACGCTCCGAACGTGATGCCTGTCTGCTGAGGCTCAGGCGGGCACATCTCACGGTCAAGCAAATTGCCCGTATCACCGGTATCGGCGCTACAAGCGTGACCAAGGCCACTGTAGGCTGGAAGGAGGCAGCGTGAGGTAGGGGCCGAACCGCAGTCGGCATGCGTTACGTCTGTCCCCAATGCGTGAAAACACTCATGTAAGTCTGTCCCCAATGAGTGCAAAAAGGCGCCCTCCGTGGGGGAGGACGCCTTTGGTAAGTTCTATATGAACGCGAGGTCTTTGACCCGGAGAGTCCGAGGTACTTGTTGGTAAGACCTTATTTAGGAGCGCGCAACCTTGCCGGACTTGAGGCAGGTGGAGCAAACGTTCATCTTGCGACGGTGACCATCGACGACGACGTAAACGCGCTGGATGTTGGGGCGGAACTTACGGTTGGTGACGCGGTGAGAGTGGCTGATGGAGCGACCGGCAACGGGGTGCTTACCGCAAACTTCGCAAACTTTGGACATAACTGACCCTCCTTGGGCGACAAACGAACATGTCGCGTTAACAAACAAGCCTGAACTATAGCACAGAAGCAGCTCCCTGTGCGTAATCTACACAGAGATATTCCTCTTTTGGCGATAGTGCTCACGCCACGGCCCTGGACGTAGATCCGATTTGCGTGCAGCAGAGGGGATTATGCCAGCTCGTGCGTGCGTTTTCAAGCTCGTCCCACAAATATATATAGGTTTATGGAGCGCCTGCGCCCGTTTACGGATTGTTCTGTATTTATGCTCGCAATTAAGCTCGAGGTTGGCTACACTATCCCTTGACCATTAAAGGGGTACGAGATACCCACATGGAATTACATAGCTGCCAAAGAGCAGCCCTTCCTGTGGGTGTCTGGTCCGCTTTAAGCGGTCGGGCATCTATTTTTTTGACTGTGTCAGCAGTCAAGACATGTGAGGAAGGAGATCGATGGGCACGACTTCCCCCAAGGCGGTCATCATGGACGAGACCGCCGTCAATCGAGCGATGACCCGCATCGCGCACGAGATTCTCGAGCGCAACGAGGGCTGTGAAGACCTCGCTCTGGTCGGCATCGTCACGCGCGGCGACCTTCTGGCAAAGAAGCTCGCCGAGGAGATCAAGGAGATCGAGGGCGTCGACGTTCCGCTCGGCAGCCTGGACATCAGCTTCTACCGCGATGACTATGCGACCAATTTCGCTCCCGCGATCCACGCTACCAACATTCCCTTCGGCGTCGACGGCAAGCGCGTCGTGCTGGTGGACGACATCCTGTATACGGGCCGTACTATCCGCGCCGCTCTGGACGCCGTTATGGACCTGGGCCGTCCGAGCCGCATCGAGCTGGCAGTTCTCGTTGACCGCGGTCACCGTGAGCTCCCCATCTCGCCGGACTTTGTCGGCAAGAACGTTCCCTCGTCGCATGAGGAGAACGTGCACCTATATATGAAGGAAGTAGACGGCCGCACCGCTGTCGAGATTAACGACGTCGCGCCGGGTTCCCACGTGGGCTCCGCGCCGCTGGGAGGTGAGTAGTACCGTGGCGTTCAACCATAAGCACCTGATCGACATTACCGAGTACTCCGAAGAGGACATCAAGCTCATCCTCGAGACCGCCAAGGCGTTCTCCGAGGTCAACGAGCGTGCGATCAAGAAGGTCCCCACGCTCAAGGGCAAGACCATCGTCAACATGTTCAACGAGCCCTCGACGCGCACCCGCAGCTCCTTCGAACTCGCCGAGAAGCGTCTTTCGGCCGACAGCCTCAACTTTGGCGGCTCCTCGACCTCCACGGTCAAGGGTGAGAGCCTCGTCGACACCGTCGAGACCCTCAACGCCTACAAGATCGACTGCATCGTCGTGCGCGATAAGCACGCCGGTGCTCCCTACATCGTCACGCAGAACTCGCCCGCGAGCGTTATCTGCGCCGGCGACGGCAAGCACAACCATCCCACGCAGGCCCTGCTCGACCTGTACACCATCTGGGAGCACAAGGGTGACTTCCACGGTCTGAAGGTCGCCGTCGTCGGCGATATCGCGCACTCCCGCGTCTGCGGCTCGCTGATCCCTGCCCTTAAGATTATGGGCTGCGAGACCTACGCCGTCGCCCCCGGCACGCTGCTGCCGCCGGCGCCCGAGGTTCTGGGCTGCGACCACGTGACGAGCGACCTCGATTCCGTCCTGCCCGAGCTGGACGTCGTCTATATGCTGCGCGTGCAGCAGGAGCGCCTCGAGGGTGCCCCGTTCCCGACCATTCGCGAGTACCACAAGCTCTTCGGTCTGACCAAGGACCGCGAGAAGCTCATGAAGCCCGACGCGATCATCTGTCACCCGGGCCCCATCAACCGCGGCGTCGAGTTCGACTCCTATATGGCCGACCACCCGCAACGCTCCGTCATCCTGGAGCAGGTCTACGCCGGTATCTGCGTGCGTATGGCTATCCTGTATCTGCTGCTTGGAGGTGCCGATAATGGCCTTGCTTCTTAAGAATGCCCACGTCGTCGACCCGTCCGTCGAGCTTGACGGTGTCGTTGACGTCCTGATTGACGGCGACAAGATCGCCGAGGTCGGCGAGAATCTCGCCGTCGAGGGAGCCGAGGTCCGCGACCTTTCCGGCAAGTACCTCGTCCCCGGCCTGGTGGATATGCACGTTCACCTTCGCGAGCCCGGCTACGAGGTCAAAGAGGACATCGAGAGCGGTACCCGCGCAGCTGCCAAGGGCGGCTTTACCGGCGTGTGCGCCATGCCCAACACCGATCCCGTCACCGATAACGGCACCGTCGTGGAGTTCGTCAAGTCCCGTGCTGCCGAGGTCGGTCACTGCCGCGTCTATCCGTCGGGCGCCATGACCCGCGGTCTTAAGGGCGAGGCCATGTCCGAGATGGGCGATATGGTCGCCCACGGCGCCGTCGCCTTCACTGACGACGGTCGTGGCGTGCAGGGCGCGGGCATGCTCCGTCGCTGCATGGACTACGGCAAGATGTTCGGCAAGGTTTTTATGAGCCACTGCCAGGACGAGGACCTGGTCGGCCACGGCCAGATCAACGAGGGCAAGGTCTCGACCCGTCTGGCCCTCGAGGGTTGGCCGGCCGCCGGCGAGGAGCTTCAGATTGCCCGCGACATCGAGATTGCCAAGCTGACCGGTGCCAAGCTGCACATCCAGCACATCTCCACCGCTCATGGCCTGGAGCTCGTGCGTGCCGGTAAGGCTGCCGGTGTCCAGGTGACCTGCGAGGCCACCCCGCACCACATGTTCCTGACCGAGAACGACCTGGACGAGACCTACAACACCTCGCTCAAGGTCAATCCGCCGCTGCGCACCGACGAGGATGCCGAGGCCATCCGTCAGGGTGTCATCGACGGTACCGTCGACGCTATCGTTACCGACCACGCTCCCCACACCCCGTGGGAGAAGGCCCGCGAGTTCGAGCTCGCGCCCTTTGGAATGATTGGCCTCGAGACTTCGCTGTCGCTCGTGCTCACTGAGCTGGTCAACACGGGCAAGATGAGCGTGAGCCGCATGGTCGAGCTCATGGCCATCAAGCCGCGTGAGATTCTGGGCCTCGATCAGGTTCAGGTCAAGGCGGGCTCTGTCGCCGACCTGACCGTGTTCGACCCCTCCGCAACCTGGACGGTTGGCGAGGACGGTTACGAGTCGCGCGCCGAGAACTCCGGTTTTGCCGGCCGCACGCTCACCGGTCGTGCCACCGATGTATTTGTCGGTGGCAAGCAGACGCTCGCCGACGGCTGCATCTGCTAGCATAGCCTTATCGCTTTTGTGCGCGGCGCCCTTGCGGTGCCGCGCTTTCTGTTCGTTTAGACCATGCAACCGCATGGGGGATTGGAGCGTCTATGCCCACACCTTCCACTGCACGCATGCACGACTTCGAGGTCGTCTCGAACCGGGAGATCGCCGACGGCATCTTCTCGCTCGTCATCTCGGCCCCCAAGCTTGCAAGTGCGCTCAAGCCCGGTCAGTTTGTGAACATCGCCGTCCCCGGCGATGCGTCTTCTCTGCTTCGTGTGCCCTTGAGTTTCTACCGCGCCGACGCCGAGGCCGGCACCGTCGAGCTGTGGTACGCCGTCGTGGGCGACGATACCCGCCGTTTGTCCCAGATGGGCCCCGGCTCCACCTCTAACCTGCTGGGCCCCGGTGGTCGTGGCTGGATGGTACCCGAGGGCACCAGGAAGGCTTTGCTCGTCGCCGGTGGTATCGGCGTTCCGCCTGTGCTTTGTCTTGCCGGTATGCTTGCCGAGCAGGGTGTTGATGTGGACGTGTGCCTGGGCTTTGGCACCGCGTCCAAGGCCGTGGGTGTCGATGAGTTCCGCGCGCTGGGCGCCACGGTTAATGTGTGCACCGACGACGGTTCGCTCGGCACGCACGGTTTTTGCACCGATCCTGCCGCAGAACTGCTTGGCGAGGGCGGCTACGACTACGTGGCCAGCTGCGGCCCCGCCGTCATGATGAAGAAGGTCGCCGCCGCTGCCGCCGAGGCCGGTGTGTACTGCGAGGTGTCGCTCGAGCGCATGATGAGCTGTGGCTTTGGCGCCTGCAACACCTGCAATGTCGAGACGGTCGACGGTATGAAGGGTGCTTGTATGTGCGGCCCCGTGTTCGATGCTTCCAAGGTGGTGGTCTTCTAGTGGGTACCGTGAACATGGCCGTCGATTTCGGCGGCGTCAAGATGCAGAACCCCATCAACACCGCAGCCGGTACCTTTGGCTACGGTTGGCAGTTCCAGAACTTCTTTGATGTTTCCCAGCTGGGCGCCATCACCACCAAGGGTTGCGCTGCCGAGCCCTGGCCCGGCAATCCCGCGCCCCGCATGGCCGAGATTCCCGGCGGTATGATCAACTCCGTGGGTCTTCAGAACCCCGGCGTGGCCGCCTTTGCCCGCGAGTCCGGTCCGTGGCTCGAACAGCTGTCCAAGGACGGCTGCCAGGTCATCTGTCAGGTTGCCGGTCACTCCGTTGACGAGTTTGTCCGCGCACTCGAGATGTATGTCGAGCTGTGCCCCTGGGCTGCCGGCTACGAGATCAACGTGAGCTGCCCTAATATCGCCGCCGGCGGTGCCGCCATGGGCTCCACGCCCGAGGGCGCCTCTTCCGTTATGGCTGCTTGCCGCAAGGTGACCGATAAGCCGCTGTTCGTGAAGATGGCGCCGGTCAACGTCGCCGAGATCGCCAAGGCCCTCGAGGCTGCCGGCGCCGACGGCCTTTCGGTCATCAACTCCATCCAGGGCATGGCCATCGACGTCCATACCCGCAAGTCCCGCGTGGCCAAGCCCAAGGGCGGCCTTTCGGGCCCGCTGTGCCACCACATCGCCGTGCGCATGGTCTGGGAGGTTGCCCAGGCCGTCGATATCCCCATCAACGGTGTCGGCGGTGTCATGACTGGCGAGGATGCGGCTGAGTTTATCCTGGCCGGCGCCACCTGCGTGTCGGTCGGCATGGCCAACTTCGTCGATCCGTGCGCTTCGCTTAAGATCGCGCATGAGCTCGAGGCCTGGGCCGAGTCCCAGGGCGTAAAGGACATCAACGAGCTGGTGGGTGCTTTCGAATGCTAGAGAATGATGCCCGCGACCGTGTTATCGTCGCCCTCGACTGCGACCGTGAGCGCGCGCTCGAGCTCGCCCACGAGCTTTCGGGCCATGCCGCCTGGCTCAAGGTCGGCATGACGCTCTATTACGCTGAGGGTCCCCAGATCGTCAAGACCTTTAAGGACCTTGGCTTTAAGGTCTTCCTCGACCTTAAGTTCCATGACATTCCGCATCAGGTGCGCGGCGCTGCCCGCTCGGCCTCGCTTGCCGGTGCCGACCTGCTTTCGGTCCACGGCCTGGGCTCGGGTGCTATGCTCGCTGCCTGCCGCGAGGGTGCCGAGGAGGCGCGTGAGGACCGCGCCAAGCTCGTCGCCATCACCGTGCTCACGAGCATGAATCAGGATGCCTTGAGCGAGATCGGCGTCGAGTCTCCCGTGGCCGAGGAGGCCGCCCGCTTGGCAAAGCTTGCTCAGGCCAATGGCATCGATGGCATCGTGTGCTCACCGATGGAGGCTCACGACATGCGTGAGCTGCTGGGTCCTGATGCCCTGATCGTGACTCCGGGTGTGCGTCCGGTGGGTGCCGCCCTTGGTGACCAGTCCCGCGTGGCGACGCCTTCCCAGGCTATCGAGCGTGGCGCAAGCCACATTGTGGTGGGCCGTCCCATCACCGGTGCCGACGATCCGGTTGCCGCCTTTGACGCCATCGTCGCCGAGCTGGTCGAAAACGTCGCGTAAAAGATTCCCCTAAGTCACCACTTTTGGGTCTCATTAGCACAAAATAGCCCCTGTGCCTGCGTAAACTTTCCCATCCTTTGTGTGGAATCGCAGGTCAGGGGCTTAACTTTGGGCGCAGTATATTGCACTTTTTGCGGGTATCGTCTAACCTATGGAGCCGCGATTAGGCTTTTTGTGCGTTCTACGTGCTAAAATGCCAATTATTGAATCAGATATAACCCAACTATTTGGAGGTACGAATGGCACTCCCTCAGCTTACCGACGAGCAGCGCAAGCAGGCTCTTGAGAAGGCTGCTGCCGCACGTCACGCCCGCGCTGAGCTTCGCGAGCAGATCAAGAAGGGCGAGAAGTCCCTCGAGTCCGTGCTCAACTCCGATGACCCCATCGCTTCCCGCATGAAGGTTTCCACCCTCATCGAGTCTCTCCCCGGTTATGGCAAGGCCAAGGCCGCCAAGATCATGGAGGAGCTCGGTATCTCCGCTACTCGTCGCGTCCAGGGCCTCGGCGTCCGTCAGCGCGAGCAGCTCCTCGAGCAGCTGACCAAATAAGTGAGCGCTCAGGATTCCAAGCTCTTTGTGATTTCTGGACCGTCAGGCGCAGGCAAGGGTACGCTCGTCACTCGTGTGCGCGAGCGCCGCTCGAACCTGGGCCTGACGGTTTCGGCTACCACGCGAGCACCACGCAAAGGTGAGGTCGACGGCGTCAACTACTTTTTTCTGACGCGCGAGGAGTTCGACCGCCGCGTGGCAAACGGTGAGTTTGTTGAGTGGGCCGAGGTCCACGGTAACTGCTACGGCACGTTGGTGAGCGAGGTTACATCCAAGCTCGCCTCGGGCTCGTCTCTGATTTTGGAGATCGATGTCCAGGGCGCCCTGCAGGTGAAGGAGCGTTTCCCCGAGGCCGTGCTGATCTTTATCAAGCCGCCTTCGCTTGAGGTGCTCCGCGAGCGTCTAGTCGGTCGCGGTACCGAGACGCCCGAGACGATCGAGCTGCGTATGGCAAACGCCGCCGATGAGCTTGCCCTTGCCGACCGCTACGACGACGTCGTGGTGAATGACGATCTCGACCGCGCGACCGATGAGCTCGTTCGCGTTCTCGATATGCATGAAAGGATCTGAGGTCCGTGTCCGTTGTAAAGCCTTGCATTGACGATCTTCTGGAGAAGACCGATCACAACCGCTTCCTGCTCGCTTCGCTTGCCTCCAAGCGCGCCTGCGACATCAATAGCATGCTGCGTGGCCAGCACAACCGCGTGCTTGCCGTCCAGGATGTCGATGACATCACCATCGGGCTTTCCGGTGCCGATACCATCTCGATGGCTATGGACGAGATTGTCGACGGCGACATCTCTTACGACGAGGCCCGTTACGAGAAGGCGCTCGGTCACAAGGTTGCTGAAGCCTAAATGGCAGCTCGCGTCTGCCTGGTCCACTATCACGAGGTTGGACTGAAGGGCAAGAACCGCGCACATTTTGAGCATATCCTCATGGATAACATCAAGGCGGCCTTGGCCGCCTTTTCCGTGAACGCCGTGTCTCGAATTTCCGGTTATATCCTCGTGACCTTTAACGAGCATCAGGCCGACGAGGCGGCGCGTGTCATTCGCACCGTTCCCGGCGTTGCCCGTGTGTCTTTGGCGTATCACACCAACCGCGACCCGCAGGAGTACTGCGCCGCCGCCGTGAAGGCGCTGCGCGAGTTTGGTTCCTTCGATTCGTTTAAGGTGCACGCCAAGCGCTCCAATACCGACTATGAGCTCACCTCGATCGATATCAATCGTCAGGTGGGCGAGGTACTGTGTGAGGCCTTCCCCGATAAAAAGGTTCAAATGCACGACCCCGATGCGATGGTGCACGTACTGGTGGTCCAGGGTAGCGTTTATGTGTACGCGTGCTCCGAGCGCGGCGTGGGCGGTCTGCCGGTGGGTTCTGCCGGCAAGGTCGTGACGCTGCTGTCGTCGGGTATCGATTCTCCGGTGGCGACCTGGATGCTCGCGCGTCGCGGCGCGGTGTGCGTGCCGGTGCATTTCTCCGGTCGTCCGCAGACGCCCGACACGAGTGAATACCTGGTGCAGGACATCATCCGTGCGCTTGAGCCGGGTGTCCAGATCGGCCGCCTGTACGTGGTGCCGTTTGGCGACTGCCAGCGTGAGATTTCGGTCACCTGTCCCAGCAACCTGCGCGTGATCATGTATCGCCGCATTATGTATTCGGTTGCTGAGCGCATTGCACACATCGAGGGTGCCAGGGCCATCGTTACGGGCGAATCGCTTGGGCAGGTTGCCTCCCAAACGCTTGAGAACATCATGGCCGTCAACGAAGCCGTGAAGATTCCCGTGTTCCGTCCTCTCATCGGTTCGGACAAACAGGAGATCATCGCACGCGCCGAGGAGATCGGTACGTTCGATATCTCGACTGAGGCCGCTCCCGACTGCTGCACGCTGTTTATGCCGCGCCGTCCCGAGACGCACGCTAAACTCGATGCCGTGCATGAGGCCTGGGAACTGTTTGATCACGAGGAGATGATTGAGTGTCTGCTCAAGCAGACCGAGTACATCGACTTCGAGAGCAACACGTACAAGGCCCCTAAGACCTTAAAACACAAACATTCTGAGCTTGCTCCGCGTGAGATTTACCAAGATCACGAGTAAATTTGTGCATAGACCGACGATGCGCCTGCATCGTCGGTCTTTTGCTATCTGGGCATTTTGGGGCTAAGTGTTCATTTGCTGACGTGTGCCTGAATAAATGGACATTATTTCGTAAGGTTTTGGTCAGCTTTTGGTTTGACCGCGAAAACCGGTTTTGGGGCGTGGCTGTTGCGGAGCTCCTTTCCTGACACGATGATGTTGGGAGGTTTTGCTATGGCGCAGCGCGAACAACACGAACGAGTCAAAAAGATGGACCGCTGGGCGGGCAAACTGCTCGGTCATAAGGCAGTGGTGATGGCGATACTGGTCGTCATTGCGATGGCGAGTGGACTGGCAATGGCGAACTTTGGCGGCGGTGCCGGCGGTGTGTCGTTTGAGCGCACTGATGGTTCGGGCACGTTAGTGGAGCCGGGATCCGGCGATGCTTCGAGTGGAAAGACATCTGAAGGCTCTTCGCCTAAGGCGTCTGCCGCGGCAGAGGTCTATGTCGATGTTGATGGCGCCGTGGTGTCACCCGGTGTATATCGCCTCAAAGACGGGGCGCGGGTGGCTCAGGCGATTGATGCCGCCGGCGGGCTGGCGCCCGAAGCAGACGTTACGGGGCTTAATCGTGCATCCAAGGTCACTGATGGACAAAAAATTCACGTTCCAACGGTAGGGGAGCAGCAGGTGTCCATTGCGGAAGCCGGTGTTGATGGTGGGACTTCCGCATCATCAGGCGTCGGTGGCGCAACAGGCCTAGTAAACATTAATACGGCAAGCTCGGCAGAGCTGCAGACGCTCTCGGGAATCGGTCCCTCAATGGCACAGTCGATTATCGATGAACGGACAAAGAACGGTGCTTTCGCCTCGGTTGACGATCTGATGCGTGTGTCGGGAATCGGCGAGAAGAAGCTTGCCAAAATCAAAGATTGCATCTGCGTATGAGCGCGACCGAGCGCGAGCACGTGATGCCTCCGCGACCCCTGATTCCGTGGACGATGGTCCTGTGTGCCGGCATGTGCGTGAGCTGCGCCTTGGTGCTCAGCATGGCCGCTGATGCGCTGCTGAGGGAGCGGGCGACGGCGGTCGGGCCGCTATGGGCCATTCCCGTTGCGGCAGCGGTTTTCGTTGTGCTGGCTCACTCTTGTGCGAGGCTTGCCCCTTTGAAGCGGTGGCTGTATGCCGCGTCCGTCGGTCTCATAGCGGGTGCGGTCGTTTCGGCGTGGTGGGCCGTGGGTGCGCTCAACGCCTCGAAGACGCTCGACGGTCGAGCGGCAAGCAGTCTCGAGTTTGTCGTGCAGGGTGACCCATCCATAAATGACGACGTGTATTCCTATACCTGCGAGGCACGCTCGGACGGTAAGAACTTGGCAACGGTTCGCCTATCGTGTGACCGTGAGTTCAAGGTCGGGGCGCACGTGCGTGTTATCGGTCGCGTGTCACGTTTTGAGAACGATGCGTATGGACGATCGCGCGTGCTTCGAGGCGAGGTGCGCAAGGTTAAAGCCGTTCGGATTGTGTCGGTCGATGAGGGTTCTCCGAGGCCGCTGCATCGGCTGCGAAATGGGCTGCTTGCGTCCATCGCGCCTGCGACCGACCCGGCGCGTGCGCTCATAGCCGGTGTCGTCTGCGGTCGTTCGGCCGAGCTGCGCGCCCAGCCGGCGGGCGACTGGTTTTCGGTGACGGGAACGGCGCATCTTATCGCAGTCTCGGGCAGCCATTTGGCTATCGTGGGGTTTGTAATCGAGGGCGTATTGCAAAAGACTCGGTGCTCACGTGGTCTTCAGCGGGCGATATTGGCGATAACGCTTGTGGGCTACGCTGCCTTTACGGGCGCGTCTCCCTCGGCCGTGCGCGCGTGCTGCATGGTGTTCGTGACGCTTGTCGTAAACGGCGCGGGGCGTCGTCGGCACGGCCTTTCGGCACTCTTCGTAACCATGTCCATCTTTGTGCTACTGCGGCCGACGGTGCTGTTCGAGATGGGCTTTCAGCTTTCATGCGCCAGCGTCTTAGCCATTCTGTGCTTTTGTCCCTATGCGACCTACGCGTTGGGTGAGCTAGGTGTGCCATCGGGCGTTGCCAGCGTGCTTTCCGTCACGCTGTGCTCGCAACTGGCGACACTTCCCATTGCCATTCCTGCCTTCGGTACATTCTCGCTCATTGCTCCGTTTGCAAATGCGGTCATCGGTCCGGTGGTGAGCGTTCTGCTCGCTGTGTCGATCGCGCTGGCTCCCTTTTCGCTCGTGGGACCGTTGCGGACTTGGGCGCTCGTTGTGCCCATGATTGCCGCCCGTTGCGCGCTGTTCTTCGAGCAGCTGTTTGCCGCCGTGCCGGGTGCATACGTGAGCGTGCCGCCCGATAGCATGTGGATTTACCTAGTGCCGTGTTTTCTGGCGGTTCTGCTGGTCTGGTGGCCGCGTCCCCGTGCACGTCCTATGGCGGTGGGGCTTGTATGCCTGATGCTCTTGGCTGCGATTCCGTACGTCTATTGGGATCGATTCGCTCCGCCTTCGGTGACGGTGCTCGATGTGGGCCAGGCCGATGCGATTCTTATCCGCCAAGGCGGTGCAGTAGCTCTCGTCGACTGCGGGCTCGACGAGCGTGTGGTTGCGGCGTTGGTTCGCAATAACGTGCACCATATCGATGCCGTCTTTGTGACGCATTGGGATGAGGACCACTGGGGTGGTTTGCCTGCCGTGCTCGAACAGTTTTCGGTCGGAACGATTGCCGTGGCGGCGGATGCGCTGGAGGATGCTCCTGCCGAGGTATTGAACCGACCTGGCGTGGAGTATCGGCAGGTGCGCCGTGGGGATACGGTCGACATCGGCTCATTTTGCGCTCGCGTGATGTGGCCATTCGAGTTCGTGGATGGCGAGGGAAATGAGGACTCGCTTGTCCTTCTGCTCTCTTATGTTCAGGAAGGCAAGGGCCTGCGAATACTTCTCACCGGTGATGCCGAGCTCGACCAAGAGCGGGAATTCGTGCAGGAGGTGGGGGATATCGATGTCCTTAAACTTGGGCATCACGGCTCCAAGGTTTCAGTCGATGGCGAGTTGCTGGACGTCCTGAAGCCCGAGCTTTCCCTCGCAAGCGCCGGTGAGGGGAATCGATACGGCCATCCGTCCGATGCCTGCATCGATGCCGTTAAGGAAGCGGGTGGTGTGTTCGCGTGTACCATCGAACACGGCGACATTACCGTCACACCGACTGCGAATGGCTTTGCGATGCGATGCCAGCGACCGTGACGACGTCGTTGGCGTGTGGTGGGCCCCTGGGCTAGAATGGCACGGAACGAATACGAAGGCCTGCGGGAGGGGAGCGCAATGTCCGAAACCGGTTTGCTGCCGGCATATCTGATCGTCGGTACCGACGGAGTTAAGCGCGACCACGCCGTCTCGCGTATGAAAGCGCGTCTGGAAAAATCGGGTATGGTCGAGTTCAACCTCGACGAGCGAGACATGACCAAGGACCCCGATATCGAGTCCATTATCGGATCGCTTAACACCTTTCCGATGGGCAGCGAGTTTCGTCTGGTAATCCTCGATGGCTGCTCAAAGCTCGCCAAGGCGGTCTCGGAGCCGCTCGTTGGGTATCTGGCGAGTCCCAGCCCAACAACGGTCTGCCTCATCATCGCCGACTCACTTGCCAAGAATACGCGCCTGTATAAGGCAATCGCCAAGATCGACAAGAAGGCTATCGTCGATTGCTCGGGTACCAAGCGCTGGGAACTGCCGCGCCGTGTTCAGCAGATGGCGACGCAGCGCGGTAAGTCGATTTCGACGGCGGCCGCCGAGGAGCTCGTCTCGCGTTCGGGCGAAAACACGCGCATGCTCGATAACGACTTGGCTAAGCTTGCCCAGATGGTCGAGTCGCCCCAGATTGAACTTGCCGATGTTGAGCGCTGGATTGTACGTACGGCCGAGATCCAACCCTGGGACTTCCTCAACGCCGTCTCGGCTCGCGATATGCGGCGTTCGCTCGAGCTCTTTAAGCTCCTGCCCTCCAAGAGCTACGTGTGGACTTACACATTGCTGTGCGGTCGCATTCGCGAGCTTATCGTCGCCAAGGCGCTCGACGCGCGTGGGCAGGGTCGCGAGCTGGCCGCAACGCTCAAGCTCCAGTCCTGGCAGGTCAAGAATCACCTTACCTGGGCGCGTCGTTTTTCGATGACCGAGCTCGTCGCAGCGCTCGAGGGTGCCGTTGATGTGGAGCTCGCGCTCAAGGGTTCGGCCGATTCTCAGACGGCGCTTTTGCTCTGGATTACGAACATCTTGAGAAAATCGTGATGATACCTGCCTATTTGACAAATTCGTTCTATCCCTTTGAGAGGGAGCGTGCTATAGTAGGCGCTTGCATGACCTCACCGTGTCTCAGAGGTGTCATACATTTTTTGCAAGGAACTCGAAAGGAACTCCAGAAGTGGCAAACATCAAGTCTCAGAAGAAGCGTATCCGCACCAATGAGGCAGCTCGCATGCGTAACAAGGCTGTCAAGTCCGAGCTCAAGACGCTGACCAAGCACGTCCAGTCCGCCGTCGCCGAGGGCGACGCCGAGAAGGCCCAGGCTGCCCTCAAGACCGTCACCAAGCGTCTCGACATGGCTGCCGCCAAGCATGTTATCCACAAGAACCAGGCTTCCAACCGCAAGTCCGGTCTTGCCAAGCTCGTGAACAGCATCAACGCCTAAGTTGTAAATTTCACACCACACAGATTACGCGCATAAATGGAGCCTGTTTTATGGAACAGGCTCCATTTTTTGTACCGCTCGGGTAAGATAGTCCGCATGAATACTTCAATTGACATTTCCCACATCCGCAACTTCTCGATCGTTGCGCACATCGACCATGGCAAGTCCACGATCAGTGACCGCATCCTCGAGCTCACCCATACCGTCGACGAACGCGACATGGAGTCGCAGCTGCTCGACACCATGGATATCGAGCGCGAGCGCGGCATCACGATCAAGTCCAATGCCGTCCGCGTTTCCTATGACGCCGACGATGGTGAGACGTATCAGTTCAATCTGATCGATACGCCGGGCCACGTGGACTTTACCTATGAGGTATCGCGCTCGCTGGCCGCCTGCGAAGGCGCGGTGCTCGTCGTCGACGCCACGCAGGGCGTCGAGGCGCAGACCGTCTCCAACGCGACGCTCGCCATGAACGCCAATCTGGACATTGTGCCCGCCATCAACAAGATCGACCTTCCCTCGGCGCATCCCGACGAGGTTAAGACCGAGATCGAGGATGACCTGGCGATCCCTGCCGATGATGCCGTGTGCGTCTCGGGCAAGACCGGCGAGGGCATCCACGATCTGCTGGAGTCCATTGTCTTTTTGATCTCTCCGCCCAAGGGCGATGCGAACGCGCCGCTCAAGGCACTCATCCTGGATTCGTACTTCGACGAGTATCGTGGCGTCGTCGCCACGGTGCGCGTCTTTGACGGCTCTATCAAAAAGGGCGATACCCTGCTTATGATGCAGGTCAAGGGCGACTTTTTGGTCGACGGCGTGGGCGTCAAGCGTCCTGCCGAGACCCCGGTCGACGCGCTGACGGTCGGCGAGGTTGGCTATGTGGTCACGGGTCTGAAGGACCCCGAGGCTGTGCGCGTGGGCGATACCCTTACGTGGGCTTCCAACCCCTGTCCCGAGCCTCTGCCGGGCTACCGCGAGGCCAAGCCCATGGTCTACACGGGCCTGTTCCCGATCGACAACAAGGACTACGAGAACCTGCGCGACGCGCTCGATAAGCTGCACGTCAACGATCCGTCGTTGGTGTGGGAGCCCGAGACGTCGGTGGCGCTCGGTTTCGGCTTCCGCGTGGGCTTCCTGGGCCTGCTGCACATGGAAGTCGTCAAGGAACGCCTGGAGCGCGAGTTCAACCTGGACCTCATTGCCACGAGTCCCTCGGTCGACTATCACGTCTACAAGACCGACGGCGAAATGATCGATGTCCGCAGTCCGCAGGACCTTCCCGAGGCCACGCGCATCGAACGTATCGAGGAACCCTACCTCAAGGCAAAGATCATCTGTCCGCCTGAGTACACGGGTGCCGTCATGCAGCTCGCCATCGAACACCGCGGCGTCACAACCGACATGATCCACCTGACGAGCAAATCGGTCGAGATGCGCTTCGATATGCCGCTCGCCGAGCTCATCTTGGACTTCTTTGACCAGCTCAAGAGCCGTACCAAGGGCTATGCTTCGCTCGATTACGAGTTCAACGAGTATCGTCCCTCCGAGCTCGTCAAGCTCGACATCCTGCTTTCGGGCGACGAGGTGGACGCGCTGTCGTTTATCGTCCATAAGGACAAGGCATATGGCCTGGCCCGTGGCTTGTGCGACAAGCTCAAGGAGATCATCCCGCGTCAGCTGTTCGAGGTGCCCATCCAGGGTGCTATCGGCAACAAGATCATCGCCCGTTCCACCGTCAAGGCGCGTCGCAAGGACGTTCTTGCTAAGTGCTACGGTGGCGATATCTCGCGTAAGCGCAAGCTGCTCGAGAAGCAGAAAGAGGGCAAGAAGCGTATGAAGGCCATCGGATCGGTCGAGGTCCCGCAGGAGGCCTTTATGGCGATCCTCAAGGTGGACGAGTAGGTCTATGGCTCTTTCCGAATATAGTCTGCGGCTGCTGGGCGCCTATGCCGAGCAGCCGTTCCTTATGGCTCCCATGGCGGGCGTTACCGACCCCGCCTATCGCATCATGTGTCGCCGCCGCGGTGCCAACCTTGCCTACAGCGAGATGGTGAGCGTGGCAGGCCTTGCCTATGCCAGCAACAAAACGTGGCGCCTGGTGCTGCCGGCCGACGAGGAGCAGCAGATTTGCGTGCAGCTCTTTGGCTCCAAGCCCGATCAGTTTGCGAGCGCCGTCGCCGCCGTCGAGGAGCGCGTTGGCGATCGCCTGTCGCTCATCGATATCAATATGGCATGCCCCGCCCGCAAGGTTGTCACCAAGGGCGAGGGTTCGGCGCTCATGCGCACGCCCGACCTGGCCGAGAAGATCGTCGAGGCCACGGTGGGCGCGGCGCACGTGCCCGTGACCGTCAAGATTCGCAAGGGCTTTTATGCCGAGGACCGTAATGCCGCGACATTTGCCCAGATGCTTGAGAGTGCAGGGGCTGCCGCAGTCGCCGTGCATGGTCGTTGCGCCACGCAGCTCTACACGGGCCAGGCCGATTGGTCGGTCGTCGATGAGGTTGCCGACGCTGTCGAGATTCCCGTGATTGGTTCGGGCGATGTGTTCTCGGCCGAGGACGCTGCTGAGCATCTGCACGGCTCGGGTGCCAGCGCGGTGTTTATCGCGCGCGGCATCTACGGCAATCCGTGGGTGTTCGGCGATGCCCGAGCCCTTGCACTCGATGGCACGCCGGTTCCTTCTCGCTCCTCGGTCGAGCGCCTGGAGGCTCTGCGTGAGCACCTGACGTTGACGCACGAGCTTCTGCCGCTCATGTCGCGTGCTCGCACGTACGCAAGCTGGTACTTAAAGGGCATGCCCCATGCCGCCGCCTGGCGCGCTCAGGTGGTGCGTTGCTCTACGTACGAGGAGTTCATGTCGCTGGTCGATGATATCGAGCGCGATGTGGTGGCCTGTGAGGCCGCGCTTGCCGCCGGCGAGTCGGTGCCTGCTCATCCGCTGGAGGCCTAACGGTGGCCGTTACCGCGCTGTACGTGCACGTGCCGTTTTGCGCTCAAAAGTGCCGGTACTGCGACTTTGACTCGCGCAGCTTTGCTGCGTGTGATTTGGATGCCGCGCTTGATTCCTATTTTGAGCAGTTGTATGCGCGCCTCGATTCCTTTGGCGACGCCGGGGCGCTTGCGCAGGTCCGTACGGTCTATACTGGCGGCGGCACGCCGTCGCTGGCAGGGGAGCGCCTGGTGAAACTTGCCCGGCGTATCTCCATGTGGTGCAAACCCGTTGAATTTACTTGCGAAGCCAATCCTGAGTCCCTGACCGCTGAGCTCGCCACCGCGCTTGCCGAGGCGGGTGTCACGCGCATCTCTCTGGGCGTGCAAACCCTCGACAATACCGAGCTGGCTGCTATTGGCCGCATTCACGATGCTAATCGGGCACTTGCGGCTATCGCGACGGTAAAGGACACTGGCCTCGATGTGTCGTGCGACCTTATGTGTGGCCTTCCCGGGCAGACGGCGGCGAGTTGGCAGCGCACGCTCGATGGCGTGTTGGCGGCGGCGCCTCATCATGTGTCGGTCTACCCGCTCACGCTCGAGGAGGGCACGCCACTCTATCGCATGGCGTGCCGTGACGAGTCGCTCGAGCCTGATGAGGATTTTCAGGCCGCCTGCATGGATGTGGCACGCGAGCTCCTGGGTGCCGCCGGCTATCACCCGTATGAGGTGGCGAGCTACGCGCTCGATGGGCATGAATGTGCCCATAATATCGCCTACTGGACTGGTCGGGGCTACCTGGGCCTGGGTCGTTCTGCCGCGGGCATGCTCGACGACGAGGATTTCGACCGCTTGGCTGGACTGTTTCCCGGCGTGGCTCCCCGTGGTGACTTTCACCGCGTGCGTTTGGTACAACGCGACGATGCCGCGACGATGTTTGATGCCGAGTATCTGTCGCGGCGCGAGGCGGCGGCCGAGGACCTGATGCTCGCTTGTCGCATGACGCGCGGTGTTGATTCCGACCTGTTGGTTCGCGCGTCTCGTGTCATCCCTGCCGATGAACTGGCAGCGGCTTGTGATCGCGCTCTTGAGCTTGGGCTTGCCACTTGGGTGCCCGAGCACGGTGATACCCATGCGGGGCCTATCGCCTCTGTCGATGTCATCGCTGGCCGCACCTGTGCCCGTCTGGCGCCGACCCATCTGGGCTGGCTCGATGGAAATGTTCTGTTCGAGCTGTTTTGGGATCTAGCTTAGGCCGCTCGGGTAGAATTACCGGAATATATACGCTGCTGTGAGCAGGAGGTTGCCGCGCATGGCGACGATGAACGAAAAAGATTACTACGAGATTCTGGGTGTCTCCAAGGACGCCACCTCGCGTGATATTCAAAAGGCCTTCCAGCAAAAGGCCCGTAAGCTCCATCCGGACGTCAATAAAGAGCCGGATGCCGAGGAAAAGTTTAAAGAGGTTTCCGAGGCCTACGCCGTGCTTTCGGATGAGCAAAAACGTGCGCGCTACGACGCCATGCGTTCTGGCAATCCCTTTGCCGGTGCTCCTACGGCTTCGCCCTATGGTGGCGGCTACGCCGGCAGCACGGGCTATGGCAATCCCTTTGAGGGCGGCTTTCCCTTTGGTGGCGCCTGGGGCCAGCAGCGTCGCGGCCAGGCTGCCTACAATCCCGAGAACGGCGCCAACGTGGTCGTCGATATCAAACTCGACGCCAAGGAGGCCAAGGGCGGTGCCCGCAAGACCGTCCGCTACACGCGCTTCGATACCTGTAGCAACTGCGGCGGCTCGGGCTCCGTTTCGTCTGAGCATGCCCATACCTGCCCGAGCTGCGGTGGCCGCGGCCACATCGACGTCGACCTGTCCTTCCTGTTTGGTGCGGGCACGTTCCAGTCGGTCTGCCCCGAGTGCGGCGGTTCCGGTAAGGTCGTGGCCGACCCCTGCCCCGATTGCGGTGGCAGCGGGCGAACCCGTGTGACCTCCGAGCAGACGATTGAGTTTCCTGCCGGCACGCACGATGGCGACGAGGTCCGCATTAGCGGCATGGGCCATGCTGGCACTAACGGTGCCGCGGGCGGCGACCTGGTCGGCCGCGCCCATGTTGAGGCCGAGCGCTTGGAAGGCAAAGCTCGTACTGGCTTTTACCTGATGGGCATTGTGGCGCCGTTTTTGGTGCTGTCGGCCATCTCGGGAGTGTTCTCGGCCTTTGCCGTGATGTGCTTTATTCCGTTTACCATGGGCCTGTTCATGGTGCTTTCGGACGGTGTGCTTCATCGCAGCCTGCTGTGGTGGAAGCGCGGTGCGATGCAGTTTGCCAACGGTTTTGCCAACGGCTTCATGTTCGCGCTCGTGTCGGTTTGGTTCGCGAGCTGCTCGCAACGGGCCATGCTTTCGCCGTATCAAATGCAATAACATCAAACCCTTTGTTTGCGGTCGGCCCAGCTTGGGTATAGGACGCACTGTGACAATAATGAAAGTCGGAAGGATTCGGTCGTGTCGGAAAATAGGGATTACTACGAGGTGCTTGGCGTCGACAGGGATGCCGACGCGCGGACGATTAAGCGTGCGTTTTTAAAGAAGGCCCGTACCGTACATCCGGATGTTTCGGACGATCCCGAGGCCGAGGCCAAGTTCAAGGAGCTCAACGAGGCCTATTCCGTTCTTTCCGATGAGCAGAAGCGTGCTAACTACGACCGTTACGGCACTGCCGACGGTCCTGGTGGTTCGGGCTATGTCGACATCAACGATATCTTTGGTGGCATGGGCATGGACGACCTGTTCTCGTCGTTCTTTGGCGGTGGCGCCGGTGGTGGCGCCCGCAGCCGTCGTGAGCGTCGTCGCGGACGTGACATGGCCATCTCCCTTTCGGTGACGCTCGAGGAGGCGGCGCTCGGTTGCAAAAAGACGATCAGCTATGATCGCCTTGCTCCTTGCGAGGACTGCAACGGTACCGGTAGGGCCGAGGGTGCACAGGAAAAGCAGTGCAGTCGCTGCCACGGTACGGGCTACGTCACGACGGTTCAGCGATCGTTTTTGGGCCAGGTTCAGTCTTCCTCGCCTTGCCCCGACTGCCATGGCGAGGGCACGGTTATCGACCATCCCTGCGAGACCTGCGACGGTCAGGGCCGCACGCCTTCGCACGAAAAGATCGACATCGATATTCCCGCCGGCGTTTCGACCGGTCGCCAGCTGCGTGTGAGCGGCTTTGGCGAGGCCGGCCTTCGCGGCGAGCCTTCGGGCGACCTGATTGTCAACGTGCGCGTTGCCGACCATGAGCGCTTTAAGCGCAACAGTGACGACCTGTACCTGGTGAGCGATATCTCGATTGCGCAGGCTGCGCTTGGCTGCGAGATCGAGGTCGAGGGCATTATGCCCGACGAGGTCGTTAAGGTGACGGTTCCCGCCGGCGCCCAGTACGGCGACACCGTGAGCGTCAATAATTACGGCATGCCGCGTATCGGCGGTGGCGGTTCGCGCGGTCGTCTGGTCGTGCAGCTGCGCGTGGTCGTCCCCACCAATCTCTCTAACAAGCAGCGCGAGCTGCTTCGCGCCTTCGCCGACGAGATGGGCGATGACGTCGCATCCGGTAAGAAGTCGGTGACCGACCGTATCAAGAGTGCCCTCGACGACATCCTCGATTAAGGAGCCCGTGTGCTCGCACCCCATATTTCCGTCGTCAACCTCGGTTGCCGTGTCAACCGGGTTGAGTCCGACCGTATCACTGCCGATCTTATGCGCCTAGGCTTTGCGATGGTGGAGCCACCGGACGCCGATCTGATCGTTATCAATACCTGCGCCGTGACGGGGGAGGCCGAGGCCAAGACCCGTAAGGCCGTCCGTCATGCGCTGGCCCATCCAAATGAGCCCTATGTGCTCGTGACCGGTTGCGTGGTCAATTTGCATCCCGAGGAGCTGTTGGAGCTTTCGGATCGCGTGATCGCCGAGCCGTCCAAGATCGATGTCGCCGAACGTGTCTGCGAGGTGCTGGGCGTTGAGTCCGATAGCGTTCCCGCCTGCAGCGATGGCGAGGTGGTCGATGCGCTCGGTCGCTCTCGCCTGGGCGTGAAGATCCAGGACGGCTGCAACCATCGCTGCACCTATTGCATTGTGTGGAAGGCGCGCGGCCCCGAGCGCTCCGTGCCTGTCGAGTCCGTGCTTGAGCAAGTTCGCGAGGCCCAGGAGGCCGGCGTGCCCGAGGTGGTGCTGACCGGTGTGAACCTGGGTGCCTACGATGGCAAGAGCGCGACCGACGAGCATGTCGAAATCGATGAGCTGCTCGAGGCCATCATGGAGCGCACGACTATTGCGCATGTGCGCATTTCCTCGGTCGAGCCCATGGATATCTCTGAGCGCCTGCTTAAGGTTATGGCGCGCTATCCGCAGCGTATCGCCCCGTTTTTGCACCTGCCCGTGCAGTCCGGCTGTACGGCGACCCTGCATCGCATGGGTCGTCCCTATAGTGCGGAGGCCTTTGAGGACACGGTGCGTATGATTCGCGCCAACTTGCCCCAGGCGTCTCTTTCGTGCGATGTCATCGTCGGTTTTCCTGGTGAGACGGACGAGGAGTTCGAGGAGTCGCTGGCGCTGTGCCGCCGTGTGGGTTTCTCGCGTATGCACGTGTTCCGCTATAGCAAGCGTCCCGGTACCCTTGCTGCCGACATGCCCGACCAGGTGCCGCCCGAGGTTATGGCCGAGCGCAGCCGTCGTATGCGAGACACGGCGCAGGAGCTCGCTATTGCCGATGCTCGTCGTCGCGTGGGCACTGTCGAGCGTGCCGTGCTTGAGTACGGTGACAATTTAACGCTCGGTTCGTTCCATCATGCCCGTCTTGACGATACCTGTGGACTTACAGCCCCGTGCCTGCTCGATGTTGCTATCATCGGAGTCGATGATTCCGGCTTGGTCCATGCGCGCAGGGAGGTCCATGGAAGCCTCGAAGATTAGACTTACCGTTCCCGAGGGAGTTGATCCCTCGCGTGTTTTGGGCGCCGGCGACGGCGTCCTTCGTGCGCTCGAGAGCTTGGTTCGCGCTCACGTGGTCGCCCGTAGCGATAGCATCTCCGTGAGCGGTGACCCGGATGAGGTCGAACTCGTGGCGCGTTTTTTTGAACACGCTTTTCGCGAGGCGGCGGCCGGTCGTACCCTGTCTGCCGACGATGTCTCGCGTTGCCTGGCCGTCTTGCGCGACGGCGAGCATGAGGCCACATCGCTTCGCGATGACGTGCTGCTTTCATACCGCGGTCGTGTCATTCGTCCCAAGACGCTTGGGCAAAAGCGCTATGTGGATGCCATTCGCTCGCATACCATCACCTTTGGCTTGGGTCCTGCCGGTACCGGTAAGACCTATCTGGCCATGGCGCTCGCCGTTGCCGCGCTCAAGCGCCATGAGGTGGGCCGTTTGATCTTGACGCGTCCGGTTGTCGAAGCAGGGGAGAACCTGGGCTTTTTGCCTGGCACCCTCGAGGAAAAGATCGATCCGTACATGCGTCCGCTCTACGACGCCCTTTTTGACATGATGGATCGCGAGCGCACCGATGAGCTTATGGAGCGCGGCGTGATCGAGATTGCCCCGCTTGCCTATATGCGCGGTCGTACGCTGAGCGATGCTTTCGTGGTGCTCGACGAGGCGCAAAATACCACGCCCGAGCAGATGAAGATGTTCCTGACACGCCTTGGATTCAACTCCAAGTTCGTGATTACCGGCGACCTTAGCCAGCGCGACCTGGTGGGTCGTCGTGGTGGCTTGGCGGATGTCGAGCAGATTTTGGGCCGTGTCGACGATGTGGCGTTTGCACACCTGGAGCGCGCCGATGTGGTGCGCCATGCCCTGGTGGGTCGTATCGTCGAGGCATACGATGCTTATGATGACGTGCGTGAGCAGCGCTCGCGCGACCGAAAGGAGTCCCGTTGAGTGTATTGATCAGCAACGATGCCGAGCTCGATACGCTGCTCGACGCGCAGGAAGTGGAGCACATCTGCGAGGTTGTGCTTGCCGCCGAGGGCGTTGAACGTGAAGTCGAGATTTCCCTTTCGTATGTCGACGAGGACGAGATGCACGAGCTCAACCACGAGTGGCGTGGCATCGACCGCACCACCGATGTGCTCTCGTTTGAATGCGACTCGGCCTTTGACGAGGATATTCCCGCCGACGAGACGCTCGAGCTCGGCGATATCATCTTGGCCCCGCAGGTCATTGCCCGTCAGGCCCCCGGCTTTGGCAATAGCCCTGCCGACGAGTGCCGCCTGATGCTCGTACACGGCATGCTGCACCTGCTGGGGTATGACCATATCGAGGACGACGAGGCCGAGGTCATGGAGGCCCGCGAGGACGCTATCCTGCGCGATCTGGCGCTCGAGCGCGGCGAGGACCCCAAACTCGTTCACGTCGGCCCCATCACCAATCATGCCCACGACTAGGAGCCGCTTATGATTCCCGGATCGAACAAGGACCATCCGTCCTTTTTAAAGTCGTTCTCCTACGCCATGGAGGGCTTCGTCACCGCCGTCAAGACCGAGCGCAACATTAAGGTTATGCTCGTGGCGGGCGTGTGCACCATCATTGCCGGCTGCATCGTGGGGCTCGACATTGCCGAGTGGGCCACGATTATCATCTGCTGCGGCCTGGTGATTCACGGCGAGCTGTGCAATACCGCCATGGAGGCCATTGTCGATCTGGCGACCCAGGAGCTCCATCCGCTGGCAAAACGCGCCAAGGACATCGCCGCCGCCTCGGTATACGTACTTTCAATCACCGCCGCGATTGTGGGCTTGCTGGTATTTGCCCACGCGCTCGGCTTTATTTAGAAAGGGATTCCCATGTCCGACAATATGCAGCCTACCGATGAGATTTTGGACGACGAGTCCCTGGACGAGGCTGAAGGTGCCGATTCGTTTGACGAGGCCGAGGAGTTCGACCCGTTTGAGGGCATGAGCGACGAGGAACTCGACGCCCTGTGCGACGAGGACGACAGCCTCGCGGGCTTTGGCGACGTTGAGCCCGGTTTCCGCAGTGGCTTCGTGGCCTTGGTCGGCCGCCCCAACGCCGGTAAGTCAACGCTGCTCAACGCCTGCTATGGCAAAAAGGTCGCCATCACCTCGCCGGTGGCCCAGACGACCCGCCGTCGCATGCGCGCCGTCGTCAACCGTCCCGGCTACCAGCTGGTCTTTGTCGATACCCCGGGTATTCATAAGCCCAAGGACGGTCTGGGATCCGAGCTCAACAAGAGTGCGTTGTTCGAGCTGAACGATGTCGATGTTGTCGCGTTTTTGATTGATGCCACTAAACCGATTGGCAGGGGAGACGCCTGGGTTGCCGAGCGTGTCAAGAATGCCCGTTCCAAGAAGGTCCTGGTGCTCACCAAGGCCGATGAAGCCGACCCCGCACAGGTCATGGAGCAGCTTAAGGCCGCCCACGAGCTTATGGAATATGACGACGAGATCGTGACGTCGTCGGTCAAGAACTTTAACGTCGATGCCTTCATCGAGACCGTTGCGCACTTTTTGCCCGAGGGTCCGCGTTGGTTCCCCGAGGACATGGGTACCGACGCTTCCGATGAGACGCTCGTTGCCGAGTTTGTGCGCGAGAAGGTTTTGCGCCGCACCCGCGATGAGATCCCGCACTCCGTGGGCGTGATTTGCGATGCGCTTGAGCAGACCAAGAAGGTGCTGCGCGTGCACGCCACCATTTACGTCGAGCGCGAGGGCCAAAAGGGCATCATCATCGGCAAGGGCGGCGAGATGATCAAACATATCGGCATCGACGCCCGTCGCGACCTTGAGCGCATCTTTGGCACCCAGGTCTTTTTGGAGCTGGACGTGAAGGTCAAGGCCGGCTGGCGTGACGACGAGGCCCAGATTCGCCGCTTTGGGTATAACGCCGAAGACTAACCTTTCGAACGCATATGGCAGGTTCTCGCACATATCGCACAAAAGTGCTCGTCCTCGATAAGACCAAGCTCAAGGAAACCGATCTGATTTTGACGATGCTTGACGAGCGAGGCCGCCAGGTGCGTGCCGTGGCAAAGGGCGCGCGCAAGCCTGGCGGTCGCTTGGCGGCGCGCTGCGAGCTGTTCTGCACGGTGGATATGCTGCTCGCGCACGGACGCTCGCTCGACATCGTGTCTCAGGCCGAGTTGTTGGAGGCTCCCCTTGGCGCCGCCCCCGACTATGAGGTGACCTGTGCGGCGAGTGCGATCGCCGAGGTCGCGCGCGTATGTTCGTTTGAGGATGCCGAGGATCCGTTTACCTTTGCCATTTCCTCGCGCGCCTTGGAACTCGTGGGCGGCGGCCTCGATGCGGCGCACATGGACCTCCTGGTAGCCGCCTTTGTCTTTAAGCTGCTGTCGCATATTGGGTATCGTCCCGATTTTTCTGCCTGTGTGTCGTGCGGCGACCCCATGCTGTCGTATTTTTCGCCCCAGGCCGGCGGGCTCATGTGCGGGTCGTGCGCGTCGAGCGTTCCGGGTGCCGAGCTCGTGTCGACCGGTGAGGTCGCATGGCTGCGCGCCCTTATGGGCATGACCTTCGACGAGCTTATGGATCAAAAGATCGACCCGCATACTGCGGCGTTTTTGCTCGGGCTTTCGCATGTCTGGGCGGCAACACATACCGATCAACGGCTCCGTGCGATGGAATTCATGTTGGGTCGGTGATGATGCGCAGGCGCAGGCTGCTTGTGGTAACATACCGACCTGTTGGTACCTCGACCTTGGTTGCTCGCTCCACCGGCGGCTTCCCAGTCCGAGGCGAATCGAGTCGCCCGCGGGCGACGTAAAACGAAAGGTGAAACAATGACTGTTTCCAAAGAGCGCAAGGCGGAGCTGACTGCCCAGTTCGGTAACACCCCGGTCGACACCGGTAACCCCAAGGTTCAGGTTGCCATCCTGTCCGAGCGCATCAAGGAGCTGACCGAGCACATGAAGTCCCACCAGAAGGACTTCCACACGCGTCGTGGCCTGCTTATGCTCGTCGGCCGCCGTCGTCGTCTTCTCTCCTACATCAAGAAGAACGACATCGTCGAGTACCGTGAGCTCATCAAGGCTCTGGGCATCCGCGACAACATCCAGTAGGATTTGTACATGCTAAGAGCGTCCTGCGCAGCGGGGCGCTCTTTTTGTGTAAGGGCGTGAACAATCACGCTCTGAAGCGTGGCGGGGGCAGGGGGCCCGCGTCACATGAGAAGCCCGCAGGCAAGGGGCCTGTGGGGTAAAGGAGAACAATGACACTCGTATCCAAGACCTTTGAGCTGTACGGCAAGACCTACACCTTTGAGTCCGGCGAGCTTGCCAAGCAGGCCACCGGCGCCTGTCTGGTCAAGCAGGGCGACACCACGATGCTCGACACCGTGGTCGTCTCCAAGGAGCGTAAGAACTACGACTTCTTTCCGCTGACCGTCGACTTCAACGAGAAGATGTACGCCGCCGGTCGCATCCCGGGTGGCTACCTCAAGCGCGAGGGCCGTCCCAGCGAGAAGGCCACGCTCACGGCCCGTATGATCGACCGCCCGATCCGCCCGAGCTTCCCGGACGGCTTCCGCAACGAGGTGCACATCGTCGCTACCTCGCTCGTCGCCGACCAGGTCAACCCCTTCGACGTCATCAACGTCATGGGTGCTTCCCTGGCCATGACGCTCGGCGGCGTGCCCTTCGAGGGCCCGCTTGCCTGCGTGCGCATCGGCCGCAACGTGGAGACCGGCGAGTTTATCGTCAACCCCACCTATGAGGAGCGCGAGAACTCCGACCTGGACCTGGAGCTGGGCGGCTCTGCCGACTTTATCTCGATGGTCGAGGCCGGCGCCGAGGAGATCTCCGAGGACGACATGCTCGCCGCCATGAAGTTTGGCCAGGAGGCTCTTGCTGCCTTCTGCCAGGCCCAGGACGAGTTCGTCGCTGAGTGGGAGCAGGTCAACGGTGCCATCGTCAAGAAGGAGTACCCGCTCGATCAGCCCGTCGAGGAGGTCCAGGAGCGCATCTTCGCCCACTACGACGAGATGGCTGCTGCCCTGCGCGACGCTGACAAGCTCTCCCGTATCGGCAAGGTCGAGGCTCTGAAGGAGTCCATCCGTGCCGAGTTCACCGAGGAGGAGCAGGCCGCTTGGGAGCGCGAGATCCCCGTGGCGCTCAAGAAGCTCGAGAAGAAGGCCATGCGCACTATGGTCGTCGAGACCGGCGAGCGCGTTGACGGCCGTGCCGCCGATGAGATTCGCCCCATCATGGTGAAGGACAACTACCTGCCGCTCGTTCACGGCTCCGGCCTGTTCCAGCGCGGCCAGACCCAGGTGCTTTCCGTCCTGTCGCTCGGCATGCTCAACGAGGGCCAGCGTCTGGATACCATCGAGCCCACCGAGGGCAAGCGCTACATGCACCACTACAATTTCCCGCCGTTCTGCACCGGCGAGACCGGCCGCATGGGCAGCCCCAAGCGCCGCGAGATCGGACACGGCAACCTGGCCGAGCGCGCCCTGCTTCCGGTGCTCCCCGACGAGAACGAGTTCCCCTACGCCATCCGCGTGGTCTCCGAGGTCATGGAGTCCAACGGCTCCTCTTCGATGGCTTCGACCTGCGGCTCCACGCTTGCTCTTATGGACGGCGGCGTGCCCATTAAGCGCCCGGTCTCCGGTATCGCCATGGGCCTGATCCAGGAGGAGGGCAAGACCGTGGTCCTGTCCGACATCCAGGGTCTCGAGGACTTCCTGGGCGACATGGACTTTAAGGTCACCGGTACCACCGAGGGCATCACCGCCCTGCAGATGGACAACAAGGCCACCGGTCTTACCTTCGACATCCTGGCCCGCGCCCTGCAGCAGGCCAAGGAGGGTCGCGCCTTCCTCCTGCAGAAGATGCTCGATGTGATTCCCGAGCCGCGCCACACCACGCGCAGCACCGCTCCGCGCATCGTCTCCATCCAGGTTCCGACCGACAAGATTCGCGACGTCATCGGCTCCGGCGGCAAGGTCATCCGCGGTATCCAGGACGAGACCGGCGCTTCGGTCGACATCCAGGAGGACGGCACCGTCTTTGTCGGCGGCACCGGCGAGTCCGTCGACCAGGCTGTCGAGCGTATCAAGCTCATCATCAAGGTTCCCGAGCCGGGCGAGGAGTACACCGGTCGCGTGGTCTCCATCCAGCCCTTCGGCGCCTTCGTCAACCTACTGCCCGGTAAGGACGGCCTGCTGCATATCTCCCGCGTCGCCAAGGGTCGCGTGGAGAAGGTCGAGGATGTCCTCAACGTTGGCGACGAGGTCAAGGTCGTCGTCATCGAGGTTGACGATCGCGGCAAGATCTCGCTCGATCGTCTCGACAAGCCCGAGGCCCCGGCTCGCGCCGAGGGTGCCTCCGAGGGTGACGGCGAGCACTTCCAGCGTCGTGAGCGTCCGCGTCGCGAGCGCTCCGAGCGCAGCGACCGCCCGCGCCGTCCCGGCGACAACGGAGGCCGCAAGCCCCGCCGTCACCACGACGCCGAGTAACAGCAACACATAAGCAGCTCAATAAAGGGCGACTCCACCATGGAGTCGCACTTTTGCTATTCCCGGCGGGGTCCGCGGGTAAAGTTTCCTGCTCTACAGTCCTGCTCACGACGGAGGCCACATTAAGTGGCCTCCTGTTCGTGCGGAACTCGCGATAAACTTTACCCGCGGCCCCCGCCGGGAATAGCAAAAGGTCTGGTTGCTGCGGGTTGCGATTTTGTCAGACAGTCTATTCAGTTATTTGAATTCAGATCTTTTGACAATCGCATGCGCGTCATTGCCCCAGATAAAACCGACCAAAATAAAGCTGTCCTATTTTGGCAGGTCTGGTCTCAGCGGGCCCGGCACGGGCTAAGTTTATCGCGAGTTCCGCACGCAAAGGAAAGCACTTAATGTGCTTTCCGTCTTGCGCAGGACTGTAGAGCAGGAAACTTAGCCCGTGCCGGGCCCGCTGAGACCAGACCGGCGGGATAGACGGGTTCAGATGGGGCTTTGATGCATGGGTGGTCTGTTGTTGTGCAAATGGGTATCATACTGTGGTTATTGCATCGACTCCGTGATGCATGTTTGTACGTTCCCGACGGTCGGTTTGCCAGAAGCGCCCCGCCGGTTGTTCCAGACCCGTTTCGAAGAAAGGAAACAATACTCACCTATGGCAGCTAAAAAATCATCTCCCTTGAAGATCATTCCGCTCGGTGGCCTTGACGGCATCGGCAAGAACATGACGGTCTTCGAGTGCGGCGACGACATGGTTCTCGTCGACGCCGGCCTCATGTTCCCCGACGACTCCCAGCCCGGTATCGACCTGGTCCTTCCCGACTATACCTATGTTCTTGAGAACGAGGAGAAGCTCCGCGGCATCATCGTCACCCACGGCCACGAGGACCACACCGGTTCGCTTCCGTACCTGCTGCAGGACCTCAACAATAAGGTGCCCATCTTCTCGAGCAAGCTCACGCTTGGCTTTATCGAGGGCAAGCTCTCCGAGTTCCGCATCCGCGCGCCCAAGTTTCGTGAGGTCAAGGGCGGAAGCCACGTCAATCTGGGTGGCATCTCGCTCGACTTCTTCTCGATGACGCACTCCATCCCCGGTGCTCTGGGCGTGTTTATTCGCACCAACCAGGGCACCGTTATGCACACGGGCGACTTTAAGCTCGACCAGACGCCCATCGATGGCGTCACGCCCGACTATGCCGCCATCAGCCGCTTTGCCAAGCAGGGCATCGACCTGCTGCTGTCCGACTCCACCAACGCCACGGTTCCCGGCTTTACCAAGTCCGAGGCCGAGGTCGGTCCCAGCTTGCTGCATGCCATCAAGAACGCCCCGGGCCGCGTGTTCGTCGCGTCGTTCTCGAGCCACATCCATCGCCTGCAGCAGATCTGCGATGCCGCCCGCAAGTGCGGTCGTAAGGTCGTCGTGACCGGCCGCTCCATGCTCACCAACACCCGCGTGGCGCGTGAGTTGGGTTACCTCAACATCGACGATGCCGATATCATTGATGCCTTTGATATCGATAACCTGCCCGACGACAAGATTGTCGTCATGTGCACCGGCTCTCAGGGCGAGCCGCTGTCGGCCCTGTCCCGCATGGCCAATGGCGAGCACAAGACGCTTTCTATCCACGAGGGCGATACCGTCATCCTATCCGCTACGCCCGTTCCTGGCAACGAGAAGGCCGTGCAACAGGTCGTCAACAGCCTGGCCAAGCTTGGCTGCGACGTGTGGGATAAGAATCGCGCCCTCGTCCATGTCTCGGGCCACGGCAGCCAGGAGGAGCTCAAGCTTCTGATGGCCATGGCCAAGCCCACCTACTTTATGCCGGTTCACGGCGAGGCCGTTCACCTGCGTGCCCATGCCCAGCTTGCCCGTAAGATGGGCATTAAGGATGATCACATCTTTATCCTCGATAACGGCGACACGCTCGAGATGCGTGGCGGCATCGTCAAGCGCGGCACGCCCGTCGAGTCCGGCGTCGTCTACGTCGACGGTCTGCGTATCGGCGATACCGACCCCATCGTCCTGCGCGATCGTCAGAAGCTCGCCAATGACGGTATGGTCACGTCCGTCGCCATCGTCTCGCTTAAGCACAAGAAGATCGAGGCCATCGAGTTCTCGGGCCGCGGTGTTTCGTTTGCCATTGACGACCAGTTCTCCGAGGATGCCTCCGCGTCCATCATGAAGACGATCGAGAAGGGCAAGTTCAGCTTCACCAGCAGCGGTTCCGACGCCATTCGCAAGGCCGTGCGCGACTCGCTCTCCAACTTTATCTGGAGCCGTACGCGCACTCGCCCGATGATCATCCCGGTCGTCATGGAGGTTTAGTTTGGCGCGCGGATCTGCACAAAACGCCAAAGGCAATAAGGCCAACAACCAACCGGCATCTGCTAAGGGTGCCGGTTCCCATCTTCGTGCCAATAAGGGTCACGAGGACGAGTTCGAGGATTTTGAGCCCTTGGTCGAGCCTTCGGCCAACCGTGATATCGCGGGCGTTATTATTGCCGTGCTGGCTATTGCGTCCTTCATCGCCGTGATTTCGCCGGCGAGCGCACCTGTTACGACCGCTGTTGCCGGTTTCTACCACTTGGGCTTTGGCCTGGGTGCTTACGTGCTGCCGATCGTCATCCTGCTGTTTGCCGCCACGCTCTTTTTGGGCGAGGATTCGCCGCTTAACGTGCGCTCGGTTGCAGGCGGCACCGTGGTCTTTGTGGCCGTGGTTTCCATCCTGTCGTTGATGGTGCCGGATACGGGTGATTCGTGCGACCTTATGTTCACGCCGCAAAACCTGTCCGCTTCGGGTGGCTACATCGGTGCCTTTATCGCAAGCACGCTGCAGAACGCCCTGGGTAAGCCTATCGCGATGGTGGTCCTGCTGGGCCTTGTCGTCGTGGGTTTGGTCATCATCGGCTTTTCGGTGGGCGGTGTGCTGCGCTCTGCACGCGATCGCGCTGCCGATTTTGCCGAGCGTCGACGTGCCGATGTCAATGCGAGCCCGTGGGGCGATGAAGAGGCCCTGTCTGTTCCCGGCGTCGCTCGTCCGCACCTGAGCATTTTGCGCCAGAAGGGGACTGACGCCGCGGTGACCACGGTCATGGGTGGCGATGTCGACCCGGTTTTGGATGACGACGAGGACGATGACCCGTTTGTCGACGTATCCGAGTCGGTTGAAGCCGAGCGGGCCAAGACCACGCTGCTGCCGCGCCGTCATGCCAAGAAGGGCAAGACGGTTCCCAAGCTCAATACGAGTGAGCCCGACCCGTCTTGGTCCGATAGCGAGATTGAG
Source organism: Collinsella sp. AM44-11 (assembly GCF_003467145.1). NCBI lineage: Bacteria > Bacillati > Actinomycetota > Coriobacteriia > Coriobacteriales > Coriobacteriaceae > Collinsella > Collinsella sp. AM44-11. Next base: position 195,164 of record NZ_QSFE01000001.1, on the reverse strand, counting down.
CTCACCGAGGGCGATGACGAGGACGACGAGGCTCCGATTGAGACCGCAAAGACAACTTTGCTGCCGCGTCGCCATGCAAAGCGCGGCCAGGTCACCGGACAGCTTTCGATGGAGGACGATCCGGACAAGGTTGACGAGTCCGAGCCGCCGTTTTCCGTGAATCCTGTTTCGGCCGCACCTCAGATTCCCGACTTCTTAAAGCATCCCAAGGTTGCCGATGCGCCTGCCACGAGTGCTGTCGAATCGGCTGCGGCTCGTGATGGGGGAGCGGACGGCGGTGCCGCAGATAACGAGGGCGAAGAAGAGGACGGCCTCAAGCTTCCGCCGCTCGAAATCCTACATGCCAACCCGCAGTCGGCTTCTGCCGCGTCTTCGGATAAGGAGCTGGAGCAGACCGCTGAGTCACTGCAATCCACCTTGCTTGAGTTTGGCCGTAGCGCCCGCGTCGTCGGCTGGATCGCCGGCCCCACGGTGACGACCTTTAAGCTGCAACCTGGCGAGGGCGAGCGCGTGAGCAAGATTTCGAGCCTCGAGGACGATATTGCGCTTTCGCTCGCCGCCCAGTCGGTTCGTATCTTTGCCCCGATCCCCGGCACCTCTCTCGTTGGTATCGAGATTCCCAACCGCAAGCGCCAGAACGTCAATCTGGGCGACGTGCTGCCCTATGTGAAGGGCGGTCCGCTCGAGCTCGCCATCGGCCGCGACGCCGAGGGCACGCCGGTTGTCGCCGACCTCGCCAAGATGCCTCACCTGTTGATTGCCGGTACGACCGGTTCTGGTAAGTCGGTGATGATCAACTCCATCATCACGACCTTGCTCATGCGCGCCCTTCCCGAGGACGTTCGCCTGATCATGGTCGACCCCAAGCGCGTCGAGCTTGCGGGCTATAACGGTCTGCCGCATCTCTATGTGCCCGTGGTGACCGAGCCCAAGCAGGCCGCGAGCGCTCTGCAATGGGCTGTGTCCGAGATGGAGCGTCGCCTGAAGGTCTTCGAGCGTCTCAACGTGCGTAAGATCTCGACCTACAACGAAAAGCAGGCTGCTGGCGAGTTTGAGCATTACGACAACCCGCCGCAAAAGATGCCCTACCTGGTCATTATCATTGACGAGCTCTCTGACCTGATGATGGTCGCCGGTAAGGATGTCGAGGCCTCGATCGTGCGTATTGCACAGCTGGGCCGCGCCGCCGGTATTCACCTTATCGTTGCCACGCAGCGCCCCAGCTCCAACGTGGTGACGGGCCTCATTAAGGCCAACATCACCAACCGTATCGCCTTTAACGTCGCCACGGGCATCGACTCGCGCGTCATCATCGACCAGATGGGCGCCGAGAAACTCACCGGTTTGGGCGACATGTTGTTCTCCAAGGTCGACTGGGGCAAGCCCCGCCGTATCCAGGGCTGCTTTGTCTCGGATGATGAGATCAACGAGATTGTCGAGTTCGTCAAGTCGCAGAGTGAGCCCGACTACCACGAGGAGATCCTGTCTGCCGTGGCGCCCGCTTCCATGTCCATGGCGGGTGGCGGCGGCATTGTCCGCACCGGAGTAGCCGAGCCGCAAGACGATGATCCGCTCATTTGGGAAGCCGCCCATATTGTGGTGGAATCGCAGCTTGGCTCCACATCTGGCCTGCAACGTCGTCTGAAGGTTGGCTATGCGCGTGCCGGGCGTATTATGGACATGCTGGAAGAAAAGGGTGTCGTCGGCCCGCCCGACGGTTCCAAGCCGCGCGAGGTCCTGTTGGACGAGGAGGGGCTTGCCGCGCTGGAATCTGTCGACGCCGAGATGGCACGTGAAGATCGTGAGTTTGGAGGATTCTGATGGCTGCACGCTTTGGTGACATGCTGCTCGAGCAGCGTCGCCGAATGGGCCTTTCCATTCAGCAGGTCGCCAACACCATCAAAATCAGGCCGCAGATCATCGAGTTTTTCGAGACCGGTAACTTTGCTTCGATGCCGCCGCGCGGCTATGCGCAGGGCATGATTTCGAGCTATGCTCGCTTTTTGGGCCTCAATCCGCGCGAGGTCGTCAATGCCTACTTTGACGAGCTGATGGCATACGAGCGCGAGACGTCGCAGCAGGGCGGTCGTTTTCAGGACGCCGCCGGCTATGTCAATTCACGTTCCTCGGTGGATAATGGGCGCTTCTTGATGGTTCAGGGTGGTCGCTCAACGCGTTATGGTCAGCGTCCGCAGCAGGCTGGCTATATTACCGAGACGGGTTCGGGCGAGGAGATTCGCTCACAGCGTGACCGGTTCCGCAGTACGCCGATGCCCGAGGACCGTGCACTTCCCGCTGCCCGCGGCGTGGCGCGTGACCCTCGTGCCGGCTACGGCGACGGCGGCTATTCCGATCGCGGTCACCGTGGTATCTCCACCGGACGTTCTCGCAGTGGCTATGCGGACGCCGATGCCACGCAGGTGACGCCGCGTCTTCGCTCTCAATCACAGCCGTATGGCCAGCGCTCTTCGGCTCCGCGTGCGGGCCAGCGTGGCTATCAAGGCCGCGGTGAACTTGCGCCCCGCTCGGGTCAGCGCAGCCTTCAGGGCCAGGGTGGCTATCGCGGCCGTTCCGACAGCAATCGTGGTCGTATGCCTCAGGGAGGCGGCCGCAGCAGTTCCAGTCGTGGACGCGGCGGTTCCCGTACTCCTCAAAACAACGGTCTCGATCCGCGTATCGTCTACGCCGGCATCGGTGCCGTGGCGTTGCTGCTGATCGTGCTCATCGTGGTACTTCTGCGCGGCTGCGCATCTTCGACGCCCGAGACCACGCCCGAGACGCCCACTGCTACCAAGACGACGCCCAAGAAGTCTTCTAAGAAGACCGAAACGGTCGACGAGGACGAAGACACCGATGAGGCGACGGATGAGTCGACCGATTCGGACGCCACCAAGACGACGGCTAAAAAGGAAGTAAACGAGGTAACGAAGGTCAAGGTCTCCGTTGCCAAGGGAAAGACCGCCTGGATTGAGGTCAAGGTCGATGGCAAGTCGGTCTATGGCGCCCAGGCGACTGGCCCCTTTGAGCAGGAGTACACGCCTGAGTCCTCGATCGAGATCACCACGTCCAAGCCTTCCGATGTCACCGTTACCAAGAACGGCGAAAAGGTCCGTTACGATACCAAGACCTCGGGCGTGGCGCGTGTGACGATCACCGTTCCCAAGAAGGAGACGACTGGTTCCGAGAATGGTGAAAGTTCTGATGGTACCGACACCACCGATGGTGCCGACACCACCGACGGCACCGATGCCCAGTCCACGGATGGCGCCGATACCGCAACTGACGGCCAGACGCCCACCGATTCTACCGACTATTCGTACGATAGCTACTAAGCCGCTCGTACGCGAAAGGAAACATCATGGCTAAAGATTCCAGCTTCGACGTCGTGTCCGAGGTCAACATGCAAGAGGTCGACAACGCCTTCCAGCAAACCACGCGTGAGATTTCCCAGCGCTATGACCTGAAGGATTCCGGCGCCACGATCGAGCTTTCGAAGGGCGACAAGCTCTTTACGATCAACGCCCCGGCCGACTTTGTCTCCAAGCAGATTATCGACGTGCTGAGCTCCAAGCTCATCAAGCGCGGCATCGACCTCAAGGCTGTCTCGTGGGATGCTCCGCAGGCGGCATCGGGCGGCACCGTGCGCGTGCTCGGCCATATCGTCGAGGGTATCGACCAGACGACCGCCAAGAAGATCAACAAGGACATCAAGGACCAAAAGCTCAAGGTCAAGGTGACTATCGAGGCCGACAAGCTGCGTGTTTCCTCTGCTTCGAAGGACGCGTTGCAGACCGTGATCCAGTTCCTGCGCGACCAGGACTACGGCCAGCCGCTGCAGTTCACCAACTACCGCTAATATCATTCGAAAGGACTGCTCTCCAACATGGATACACCGTTGGGCTCCGTGCTCTACATCACCCTCGGGTGCGCTAAGAACGAGGTTGACACCGACCGCATGCGTTCTCTTTTGACCGCCGCGGGCTACGAGGAGGCATTCGACCCACAGGATGCCGATATCGCCATCGTCAATACATGCTCGTTCCTCGCCTCCGCAACGTCCGAGAGCATCGAGACCACGCTCGAGCTCGCCAACGAGGTTCAGGACGGCGTTCGTTCTTGTCCCATCGTCATGTGCGGCTGTGTGCCGTCGCGCTATGGCGACGACCTGCCTGACGAGCTGCCCGAGGTCGCTGCCTTTGTGAAGGCCGACGAGGAGGACGGCATCGTGGCGGTCATCGATGGCGTGCTGGGTGTCGAGCGTGAGATCGCTGCCTATATTCCGCAAGTAAAGCGCACTGTCGAGGGCGCTGTTGCTTACGTCAAGATTTCCGATGGCTGCAACCGCTTCTGCAGCTTCTGCATGATCCCCTATATTCGCGGTCGCTATCATTCGCGCAATGCCGAGAGCATTATCTCCGAGGTACGCGACCTGGTTGCCGGCGGTGTGCGCGAGATCGTGCTGATTGGCCAGGACACGGGTATTTGGGGCTCCGACTTTGCCGACGAAGACGTCACCGATGGCTCGCCGCGCAATCTGGCGCAGCTGCTGCATGCCGTCGCCGAGGCCGTGCGCCCGCACAACGTCTGGGTCCGCGTGCTCTATCTGCAGCCCGAGGGCATGACCGACGAGCTTATCGATACGATTCGCGATACGCCCGAGGTGCTGCCTTATATCGATATCCCCGTGCAGCACTGCGACGCGCGCATCCTCAAGGCTATGCGCCGTTCTGGTTCGCGCCAGGAGCTCGAGGACCTGTTCCGCGATCTGCGTGAGCGTATCCCCGGCATCGTGATCCGTTCCACGGCCATGGTCGGCTTCCCGACCGAGACCGACGACGAGTTCCGCGACCTTATCGACTTTATGGACACCGTCGGCTTTGACTACACGAGCGTCTTTGCCTACTCGCAGGAGGAGGGCAGCCTGGCCGCCAAGATGGAGGGTCAGGTCGATGAGGAGGTCAAGCTCGAGCGCGCCCAGGAGGCCATGGACCTGGCCGAGTCGCTCGGTTTTGCCGCCACCGCCGCACATGTGGGCGAGCGCGCCCAGGTGATCGTCGACGGCATCGAGGAGACCGAGGACGGCGCCGAGCTGATCGGCCATGCTTGGTTCCAGGCGCCCGATTCCGATGGCGCGGTGCACTTGGACGCCAGCGAGGCGTCCGTGGGCGATATTCTGACGGTCGAGTTTACCGATAGCTTCTGCTATGAGCTTATCGGCCATGTTGTGGAGTAGGAGAGCATCGTGGCAAACGAGAGCAATAAGGAACTGACGAGTGTTTGGACGCCCGCCAACATCGTGACGTGCGTTCGCATCGTCTTTATCCCGGTGTTCATGATCGTGTCGGCGCTTTCTCACACGAGTGTTGCCGGTACAGATTGGAGCACCTTCGACGGCCCGCTCGCCGCCGCTGCCTTCATTCTGTATGTTATCCTGTCGTGCACCGATAAGGTCGACGGTTATCTGGCGCGCTCGCGCAACGAGATTACCGATTTCGGTAAGTTCTTGGACCCCATCGCCGATAAGCTGCTGGTGTTCTCGGCTCTGCTGCTGTTCTTGGATTTTGGCACTGTGACCGTGTGGTCCGTGTTCATTATCCTGTTCCGTGAGCTTCTGGTGAGCGCCCTTCGCATGGTCGCGAGTGCCGCCGGCGTGGTCGTTGCCGCCGATAAGCTTGGCAAGTACAAGACGGCGACCACGATGGTCTCCATCTGCGGTTACCTGTGCGTCTTTGCGATGGCCGGCTTGCACCTTGGCCCGCTGGCGCTGACGCTCGGCATCTACTCGGTGTCGCGCTTCCTGTACGCCGTTGCCGTTGTCCTGACCGTTATCTCGGGCGCCCAGTACTTCTGGAACTGCCGCAAGATCGTCTTTTCGGTCTAGGTCCTGGTGGGTATGACGGACTCTTTTGAGCAGATTTCCGCACATAACGAGGAGCTGGCGCGTCATATTGTCGAGCGCGCGAGCGCTCGGGGCGTGACGGTTTCGACGGCTGAGTCGCTGACGGCAGGTATGATCGCCTCGACGATTGCCGATATCCCGGGCGCCTCGGCGGTGCTGCGTGGCGGTGCGGTGACCTACTGCGATGAGATCAAGCATCGCGTTTTGGGCGTTGATCAGGAGACGCTCGACCGCTATACCGCGGTGTCGCATCAGACCGCGCGCGAGATGGCGGCGGGTTCGCTGGAGCTGTACCAGAGCGATATTGCAGTGAGCGCAACGGGTTATGCCGGCCCCGGCGGCGGCACTGAGGACGATCCGGCTGGCACTTTCTATATTGGCTGGGCGTATCGCGCGGCTGATGGGGAAGTGCCGGTCGTGGACTCTGTGCGCTGCCACTATGAGGGCGACCGTTCGTGTGTTCGTGCCCATGCGGTCGCGGAGGCATTGGGACGCATTGCCCTTGTGCTCAACTCTATGGAATAGACGTGTTTTCAGGGGCCTTCGGGCCCCTTAATTGTGGAGATAGGGACCCCTGACGAATTTAGCGTTTGCGCTGGTTATAGGTGTATTCTTGCCTTCCCTGTTCTTATTCGGCCCTTTGTGGTCAAGCATTTGGTCAGTGTTTGGTCGGCGTTTGGTTGGGTTTTGGAAAGACTGCCTGCATATGATTGGCCTGAACGGTTGACCACGAACAGCCGTTCGTTTATTATCGATGCAGGTTGTTAAGAGGAGGGCTATTCATGGCCAAGAATTCAGGTCCCGTACGTACCGTTCATGCTCGCACGACGGGTAAAGAGCGCGATGAGATGATCGCCACCACCAAGGCCGAGATCGAGAAGAAGTTCGGTCAAGGCTCCATCATGAGGTATGGTGACGGCGGCCCCGAGCTTGAGGTTGAGGCCATCCCCACGGGCGCTCTGGCACTCGATGCCGCTCTGGGTATCGGCGGTGTGCCGCGCGGCCGTATCGTCGAGATTTACGGTCCTGAGTCCTCCGGTAAGACGACGCTTTCGCTCGAGATCCTGGCCGAGGCCCAGGCAATGGGTGGCGTGGTGGCATTTATCGATGCCGAGCACGCGCTCGATCCCACGTATGCCGCGCGCATTGGCGTGGATATCGACGAGGTACTGATTTCCCAGCCTGATACGGGTGAGCAGGCGCTCGAGATTGTTGACATGCTCGTGCGTTCCGGCGCCATCGATGCCATCGTCGTCGACTCCGTCGCCGCGCTGACCCCGCGTGCCGAGATCGAGGGAGAGATCGGCGATACCACGGTCGGATTGCAAGCTCGTCTGATGAGTCAGGCGCTCCGCAAGCTCGCCGGCTCGCTGTCCAAGTCCAACACGACATGCATCTTCATTAACCAGCTGCGAGAGAAGATCGGCGTCATGTTCGGCAACCCCGAGACCACGACGGGCGGCCGCGCCCTTAAGTTCTTCTCTTCGGTGCGTATCGACATTCGCCGCATCGACAGCATTAAGCTTAAGGATGAGGTTATCGGTAACCGCGTGCGCGCCAAGGTCGTTAAGAACAAGGTGGCAGCTCCGTTCCGTTCTGCTGAGTTCGACATTATGTACGGTACGGGCATCTCTAAGGAGGGCTCGATTCTGGACATGGCTGTCGAGTGCGGCATTTGCAAGAAGATGGGCTCCTGGTTTGCCTATGGCGAGGACAAGCTCGGCAACGGTCGCGAGGCCGCCAAGGCGTTCCTGCGCGAACACCCCGATTGCGCCGACGAGATTGAGCATAAGGTCCGCCTTGCCTGCGGGCTTGAGTTTGATGACGATGCTCCGTCCGAGGTCGAACTGACCGATCAGCCTGCGCCTGAGGAGTTTGACGAGCTTTACGCCATCGATGGTTCCGCCATGCTCGATGATGACGACGAGTAGCGGTTACGCTCATGTCGTATACGGTGACCGAGGCCACGGTCGTCTTTCCCGATAAGAAGGCGGCCTCCTCGTTCTCGAGCGGGTATGCGTCCAAAAAGCCTTGCGCACATATCGATTGTGAGCTTGAGGGCGGTTTTGAGCGGTCCATTTGGATTCCCGTGCGGGTTGCGCGCCTGTATGTCAAAAATCGCCCCGATCTTCCCTGTGATTGGGATAACTTTCGTGAAGCGGTGCAGCTCATCGAGCGTAAATGTGCACTTACCATGGTGACCGAGATGCTATCGCGACGCGACCATGCGACGGGTGAGGTCCGTGACAAGCTGGCTCGCTACGGCTTTCGCCAGCCCGCGATCGATTTCGCCGTCGAGCGCGCCACCGAGTATCGCTTTTTAGACGAGAACCGCTTTTGCTCGTACTTTATCGAGGAACGTAAGCGGCGCGGTTGGGGACAGCGTAAAATCGAGACCGAGCTCAAGCGCCGTCATGTCGTGCTCGATGACATTCCCGGTTATCCCGAGGATTATTTTGCCGTCGAAGACGATTTGGCGCGTGCGTCAGCCCTGCTCGCCAAGCGGCGTGTTCCAGAGACGCGCGGATTCGAAAAACTGGTTCGGTTTTTGATGGGCAAGGGCTTCTCGTATCACATCGCCGCCGATGCCGTTAAGGCACGTCTCGATGCCGAACGTGAGGAATGTGCGGTTTAGGCGTATGCGTTTTGTGGCCCTGCCGTTCACCGCGTTTTAGCCGCCGTGCTGGGGCCATTTATTTGACAGTTGTTGTGGTTCAACGTACGATAAACACTGTCATTTGCTTTGTGATATGTGCTCATCTGTGATGAGTTTGTTTATATGTTTATCTGTATCCGACCCGCATAAGCTGCGCCCATATTACTCAAATGTCGCGAGCCGTTCGTAAGGACGGTTCGCTTTGTTGTGTAACGAATCCATAAAAAGGAGTGAGCATGCCTATCATCGCAGCGCTCGTTGGCATCGTTTTGGGTGCCATCGCCGCCATTGCCTACATGCGCACCGCCAAGCAGGGTAGTCTTCACGAGGCCGACGAAAAAATCCAGTCGGCACACGCACAGGCTGAGTCCCTGATCGGTGATGCCAAGCGTCAGGCCGAGACCCTCAAAAAAGAGGCTCTGCTCGAGGCTAAAGAGGAGATCATCAAGAACAAGCAGGCCGCCGAGGCCGAGGACAAGCAGCGTAAGAACGAGATTCGTACGCTCGAGAACCGCGTGATGCAGCGCGAGGAATCCCTCGATCGCCGCAACGACGCTCTCGACAAGCGCGAGCATCAGCTGTCCAGCCAGGCCGGTCAGGTCGAGAAGCGCTCCCGTGAGCTCGAGGAACTCTGCGCAAAGCAGACCTCCGAGCTCGAGCGTATCGCCGACCTTACCCGCGAGGACGCCCACAAGGAGCTCCTCGATAAGGTTCGCGGCGAGGTCACCCACGAGGCCGCCACGATCATTCGCGAGTCCGAGCAGCAGGTTCGCGCCGAGTGCCACAAGACCGCCCAGGAGATTCTGTCTCTGGCGATTCAGCGCTGCGCTGCCGATCACACTGCCGAGGTCACCGTTACCTCCGTGCACATTCCCTCTGATGACCTCAAGGGCCGTATCATCGGTCGCGAGGGTCGCAACATCCGGACCTTCGAGCAGGTTTCCGGCGTCAACCTCGTGATCGACGACACGCCCGAGACCGTCGTTCTTTCGAGCTTCGACCCGGTCCGTCGTGAGACCGCCCGTGTCGCCCTCGAGAACCTCATCGCCGACGGCCGCATTCACCCTGCCCGTATCGAGGAGATGTATCACAAGGCCGCCGACCTGGTTCAGCAGCGCGTGCGCGAGGCTGGCGAGCAGGCTGCCTTCGATACCGGCATCCACGATCTGCACCCCGAGATCGTCAAGACCCTTGGTGCCCTGCGCTACCGTACCTCGTTTGGTCAGAACGTGCTTCAGCATTCCCTCGAGGTCTCTGATCTGTGCGGCGTGATGGCTTCCGAGCTTGGCCTGGACGTTGTGACCGCCAAGCGCGCCGGCCTGCTGCACGACCTGGGCAAGGCAATCGACCACGACGTCGAGGGCCCGCATGCCGTCATCGGCGCCGAGCTTGCCCGCCGTTATGGCGAGAAGCCCGTTATCGTCCACGCTATCGAGGCTCACCATGCCGATGTCGACCCCAATACGGTGCTCGATGTCCTGGTACAGGCCGCCGATGCTGTCTCTGCCTCTCGCCCCGGTGCCCGTCGCGAGTCTGCCGAGAACTACATCAAGCGTCTTGAGAAGCTCGAGGAGATCGCCAACTCTCATGACGGCGTCGAACGTACCTATGCCATGCAGGCCGGTCGCGAGGTCCACGTCATGGTCCAGCCGGACAAGATTTCCGATGCCCAGTCCACGGTCCTGGCTCACGATATCGCCCATCAGATCGAGGAAGAGATGGAGTATCCCGGTCAGGTGCGCGTCGTCGTGATTCGCGAGAGCCGCGCTGTCGATATCGCTAAATAACATGAGCGACGCGAACGAGCTCATCTCATTTATCGCGTCGATGTCGGGGGAGGGCAACCTTCGCGTCGAGGAGAACCTTGGCGAGGGGTATGTCCGCCTCCGCGTTTCGGAGGCCGAGCGGCGCCAGGCAAAGCACGACATTCAGCATGTCGAGGACATCGTCATCGAAATGCTCCGTAATGCTCGCGATGCCGGCGCCGACAAGGTCTATCTCGCCACGACCAAGGAAGACGGCGTCCGCACGCTTGTCTTTCTGGATAACGGTTCGGGCGTTCCGCAGGATATGCAAGAGCGAATCTTTGATGCCCGCGTTACCTCCAAGCTCGAGAGCATGAAGATGGACCGTTGGGGCGTTCACGGTCGTGGCATGGCATTGTTTTCGATCAAGCAGAACACCGATGAGGCCCGTGTGGTCACGTCCGGCGTCGATCTTGGTTCAGCCTTTAAGGTGAGCGTCGCGGCCGACCGCCTCAGTGAGCGTGCCGATCAGTCCAGCTGGCCCCAGGCCGTCAAGGATGAGGACGGACGTTATGTCTGCGCTCGCGGTCCACATAATATTATTCGCGCTGCTTGTGAGTTTGCGCTCGAGGAGTTGCGTGGTTGCGATGTCTATCTCGGTTCTCCGTCTGAGATTGCCGCGACCCTTTATGCTCAAGCGTCAAGTCGGCTCGATACGTCTCGTCTCCTGTTCATTGATGACGAGAGCGAGCTTCCGGTTGTCGATCGTTTAGGCCTTGCTTCTGATGCCGAGGACTTTATCCGTATTTGTTCGGGTTTGGGTCTTGAGATGTCCGAGCGCACGGCCCATCGCATTTTGGCAGGGCAGATTAAGCCCGTTCGCGGTGTGACCGCGCGTCTGCTGCGCGAGCGTGATTCGTCCTCGCATGCGCCGGCTCCTGTCGATCTCGCGAAGGATCGTCGCGGGCTACGTATTGCCAAGGATGACATGGCACAGTTTTCGCGTGCTGTGGAGCGCGACTTTAATGACCTTGCCGCCCGGTACTATCTCAACCTTTGCGGCGACCCAAAGATCCGTGTTTCGCGTGATCGAATCACCGTGACCTTTGATCTTGCCAAAGAGGAATAGTGCCTTTACCGAGTCCACTCGGTACGATACAGTTATTGCAGTTAAAACGTACTTTTAAATGCAGGAGTTTCTTCATGGATTGCCTGAAGGTATCAAGCAAATCATCGCCAGCGTCCGTTGCCGGCGCCATCGCCGGCATGGTCAAGGATGGTGTACCCGTCAACATCCAGTGTGTCGGCGCCGGTGCCGTCAACCAGGCCATTAAGGCCGTTGCTATCGCGCGCGGTTTTTTGATTCCAACCGGTTTTGATATTTCCTGCGCGCCCGTGTTCTCCGACATCCTCATTAACGGGGAGTCGCGCACGGCCATCCGCCTTTCTATCTACGTTCACCAGATCAATCGAGCTGCTATGGATAACGTCGTCATGGATGATGTTAAGCCTGTGGCATAGCTTCTGCTTGCCTTGTTTCGCTCCCCATCGTTAGGACTTATGCACATGGACCAGCGTTCCGTACGCGATATTCTTGCCGGTAAAACCTACTTTATCCGCACCTTTGGCTGCCAGATGAATCAGCACGACTCCGAGCGTGTGAGCGGTTTGCTTGATTCGTATGGCTGCCTCATGGCGCTCGATCCCGCGCATGCCGATATCGTTGTCTTCATGACTTGCTGCGTGCGCGAGGCCGCCGATACTCGCCTGTACGGTCAGTGCAATTCCTGCAAAAGCCTGCCGCCTTCGCCTTCGGGCAAGCGCGTGGTTGCCGTTGGCGGTTGCATCGCGCAGCGCGATGGCGAGGGCCTGCTCACCAACGTCGATAACGTCAATGTCATCTTTGGCACGCATTCCATTGCACATGTGGCCGAGCTCATTGCCGAGGCGTTCCTTGATGGTAAGCGTCATATCCGCACCAATGAGCATGAGGATACGGATGCCATGAGCATGCCGTGGCATCGCGAGACTCAGTATCACGCCTGGGTGCCCATCATGACGGGCTGCAATAATTTCTGCACCTATTGCATCGTGCCGTACGTGCGCGGTCGCGAAAAGAGCCGCCCCTTCGAGGAGATTGTCGACGAGGTGACCGGTTTGGTGCGCCAGGGCGTGCGTGAGATTACGCTGCTGGGCCAAAACGTTAACTCATATGGTCGCGATCTGTTTGGCAAGCCGCGTTTTGCCGATCTGCTGCGTGCCGTGGGTGATACGGGCGTGGAGCGCATCTTCTTTACGTCTTCGCATCCTAAGGACCTGCTGCCCGAGACCATCGACGCCATGGCCGAGACACCTGCCGTAATGCCGCAACTGCACCTGGCCGTCCAGTCAGGTTCGACGCGGATCCTCAAAGAGATGAATCGCCGTTATACACGCGAGGACTATCTGGGCCTGGTTGATCGCATTCGCAACCGCATGCCCGATATCGCGCTCTCGACCGACATTATCGTTGGCTTCCCGGGCGAGACTGAAGAAGACTTTGAGCAGACGCTCTCGCTTGCCGAGACGGTCCGCTACGCTCAGGCCTATACCTTCATCTATTCCAAGCGTGCCGGTACCCCGGCCGCCGAGATTGACGATCCTACGCCGCATGAGGTTATTCTCGAGCGTTTCAACCGCCTGGTTAAGGTTATCGAGACCACGGCACACGAGTATAACCAGGGTGAGCTTCATGCTGTGGTTCCCGCGCTCATTGAGGGAACGAGTAAAAAGAACGATGCGGTCCTGCTGGGCAAGAGTCCCAAGAATCAGACCGTGCATGCGCCTATCCCCGAGGGTTACAGCATCGATCAGCTTGTTGGCAAGATCGTTGATGTTGACGTTGACGTTGCCAAGACCTGGTATTTGTCCGGTTCCGTTGTGGGCGAGCCGCGCTAATGGTTTCTCCCGGGGCAGGTCTTTCCGCCGTTGCGATCGTCGGTCCGACGGCGGTTGGTAAGAGTGATGTTGCCGACCGTTTGGCAGCTCGTCTTTCGTCCGAAGTGCTGTCGTGCGATGCGATGCAAATCTATCGCGGCATGGACATCGGTACCGCAAAGATGGCGCCCGATGAGTGCACGGTGCCGCTGCGTCTCGTTGACATTGTAGAGCCGGGTGTGGCATATTCTGCTGCGCTTTATCAGGCCGACGCTCGCGCGCATGTTGAACGTCTCCTTGGTTCGGGTTGCCTGCCGGTTTTTTGCGGAGGTACGGGGCTGTATCTCAAGGCCGCCCTCGATGAGATGGACTTTCCCTCGGGTGAACTTGAGGACGATCGTCGTGCGGGCTATCAGGAGCTTGCCGAGCGTATTGGCGAGGAAGAACTGCATGCCTTGCTTGCCGAGCGCGATCCAGAATCGGCTGCTGTTATTCATCCCCATAACGTGCGCCGTGTGATTCGCGCGCTCGAAATGCACGATGATGGCGTTTCCTATGCGCAGCAAAAATCGCAGTTTAGTTTTCCGCGCGAGCATTATCATGCGTTATGGTTTGGCCTGACGCGAAATCGCGAGGTGCTCTATGAACGCATTAACCTGCGCGTCGATCTGATGTTTGAGCAGGGTCTTGTCGATGAGGTCCGCGGTCTTATGGGCCAGGGGCTGGGTGATGCCCTGACGTCGATGCAGGCAATTGGCTATAAAGAGATCATCGATGCTTTCAATGGCGTGATGAGCATGGATGAGGCTCGCGAACTCATTAAGATGCGTTCGCGTCGTTATGCCAAGCGTCAGCTTTCGTGGTTTAAGCGCGATGACCGTATCGTGTGGTTTGATATGGATGAATGTACGATCGATGAGGTCGTTGAGGATATCCTGCATCGTATTGAGGCTGCCTAATGCCCCGTTTCCCCCTTGTTCCCACGGCACCCGAGCCCGAGCGTGCCATTTTAGTTGGTGTTGAGTGGCGCGACAATGCATGGCCGCTCGATCGCTCGCTTGATGAGCTGGAGCGTCTTGCCCACACAGCTGGTGCCCAGTGCGTGGCACGCTTGTCGCAGCGTTTGGTAAAGCCGTATCCTAAATCGTTTATCGGTTCCGGTAAGGTAGAGGAGCTGTGCGGCCTGGTGCATCGCATGGATGCCGATGTCGTTATTTTTGACGACGACCTGACCCCCTCGCAGCAATCCTATTTGGAGAAAGCCGTGGGCGAGCCGGTAAAGATTATCGATCGTACTGCACTGATCCTGGATATCTTTGGCCTGCATGCTCAGACGCGTGAGGGACGCCTGCAGGTACAGCTGGCACAGCTTCAATATTTGTTGCCTCGCCTGCGTGGCATGTGGAGCCATCTCGCCAAGGAGCAGACGCGCGGCGGCATCGGTTCACGTTTTGGTCAGGGCGAAAGTCAGCTCGAGGTCGACCGTCGCCTCATTCGTAATAAGATCGCTGCGCTTCGTCGTGAGCTCAAGCAGGTTGAACAGCGTCGCGATGTTCAATCCAAGAGTCGCATTGAGTCCCCGGCGTTTCGCGTCGCGTTAGCCGGTTATACCAATGCCGGTAAATCGACGTTACTCAATCGTCTGACCGGCTCTACGGTACTTTCGCAGGACAAGCTGTTTGCTACGCTCGACCCTACGACGCGTTCGTATCGTCTGCCCGGCGGTCGCGGCATGACGATTACCGATACCGTCGGCTTTATTCAAAAGCTGCCCCATGGTCTGGTCGATGCCTTTAAATCGACGCTGTCCGAGGTTTTGGGTGCCGATCTAATTCTCAAAGTCGTAGATGCGTCTGACGAGGACTATGAGCGGCAGCTGGAGGCTGTCGACCGCGTGCTTGATGAGATCGGCGCCGGAGAGCGTTTAACGCTTACCGTATTCAATAAAATCGATCTTCTCGATAGCGTCGATCGATTGAGTTTCCGTCGTCGCTATCCGGAGGCCGTTCTGTTCTCGGCTCAAACGGGCGAAGGGCTCGACGATCTCGTCGACCGGATTGCTCGCGAGGCAGCTGCCACCGATGTGTTGCTCTCCGCTGATATCCCGTATCGTGAGGGCGCTCTCATCACGCTGGTGCATGAGCAGGGAACCCTTCTGCATGAGGAATATCTCGAGGACGGCGTTCGCATTGTGGCGAAGTTGCCGGCTCGTATTGCACCGCGGCTCGAGCGTTATCGCACCGAGTAGACGAGCTCCAAAATGCCCAGAATGATGGGCTGATGCAGCAGATAAAAGGGGAGAGCGTGACGTCCAAGGCTGGCGAGCGCCGGCAGGGGGTTGGCGTAGGCCCAGCTAGGGACGGTCTCATCGATTCCCTGCGCTATGTGTGCGGCGAAGTATCCTGCAAGATACATAAAGATAAACGGGATGATGGGGTAGTAATCACCCGAGACAAACCCAGGGCTCGGAAATCCCAGCCACGCCAGGTAGGGGACAGGGTAGATCGTTTTGGGGATGCTCCAGGTGAGGGCGAACAACACAAGGCATAGGGGCATGCCCCATCTCGCCGTTATCTTCTTAAGGACGGGATCGGTCAACGCCACGATGCCGGTGCATGCGGCCATGCAGTAGATGATGCCAAAATTAACCGAATCGTCGACTGAGACAAGTGTTGTTGCCAACCAGACAACGAGTGCTGCTAAGGCGTATTTGGCGGCACGTTTGATATTGTTGCGCGAAAGAGTACACATCCAACCCGCGATAAACAAAAATACCCAGCTGATGCTGGCGCGCCAGACGTCTTGAAAGACAGTCTGGGTAAACCAAGGCATATCCCAGCCGTACAGGTAGGCAAGATCATAGCAAGCGTGAAAACCTGCCATAGAAATCATCGTAAACCCGCGGACGGTATCAAAGATGGTGATGCGTTTTTGCATTACGAGAACCGGCGCATCAAGCCGACGACTTTGCCCAGGATAACGGGATTCGTTGCATAGATAGGCTCCATGGTGTCATTCTCAGGCTGCAGGCGTACGCGTCCCTGCTCCTTGTAGAACGTCTTGACGGTCGCTGAACCATCGATCATGGCCACGACAATTTCGCCGTTCATGGCATTCTTTTGTTCACGGACAATGATGTAATCGCCATTGAAGATGCCGACATTGATCATTGAGCTCCCATGCACCTCAAGGATAAAGGAACCCTGATCAGTCGCGATTTCGGTCGGGATAGTAAACGTGTCTTCGATATTCTGCTCGGCCAGAATGGGGATCCCAGCCGCGACGCGACCAACGAGCGGTAGCGAGACCGTTCCGCGAGGTGCGGTGGGCTCGTCAGATTTAGAAATTGAGACAGAGGAACCGTCCTCGTTAAAGAGTTCCAGGGCGCGCGGTTTGGTGGCATCGCGCTTGAGTAGCCCGCGCGCCTCCAGGGCAGAGAGATGGGCGTGCACGGTGCTTGGGGAGGAAAGGCCCACGGCAGAAGCCATCTCGCGCACGCTGGGCGGATAACCCTTCTCCTGCTGATATTCCTTGATGAAGTCGTAAATTTGCTGCTGACGCTTGGTAATTTTGCGAGCCATCAGGGCATCCTCTCTACCCATGTCAAACAAATGTTCGAATTTTGCTTGACAGGAACAACTGTTCGAAGATAATAATAACCGAACATTCGTTCTCGCGCTAGACATTTTTGTCCGCGCGGCTTGATAAAACTGTTCTCAGCAAAACACGCGAGAGGAGAACATGATGAACGCAACGAATATGGTCCAGGGAAACCTCGCCCTTAAGCTCGAGACGCCTGCAGAACCCGCTTTTGCGGTTGTTCAGGGTGGCCGCTCCGGCATTCAACCTTTGACCGTACAGCCTGCTCGCAATCAGCAGGCTGTAGTCGCGCCGGCCCGCGTTGCCCTGAAGGTTCCGACGATTGTCGCCGTCGCCGTTGCGCTTACGCTCTTCTTTGTCCTCGCTACTTCGGTCTTTAGCGCTCGTCACGCCGCGTATGCCGAGTCCGTTTCCAACATTACTTACGAGACCATTCGCGTTCAGACTGGCGATTCTCTTTGGTCGCTTGCCGAGGAATATCCAATCGAAGGCCTTTCCACGCAAGAGACTTCCGACATGATCCGTAACGTCAATCATCTGGAGCATGGTTCGCTCGCCGCCGGTGCGCATCTTAAGGTTCCTGCTCGTTCGTAATCATTATCGCGCTGCGCATGGTACCCTTGTTATCGTTTAAGAGGAGGTACCATGCGCTGTCCCAAATGCGGCAAGGCACATACCCGCGTCGTTGATTCTCGTATGCAGGAGTCAAATAACACCATTAAGCGCCGTCGCGAATGTTGCTCGTGTAACTATCGCTTTACAACGTTCGAGCGATGCGAAGACCCAATCGAGGTCATTAAGTCAGACGGAACCAAGCAGCGGTTCGATCGCAATAAGCTGCTCGTCGGCTTGATGCGAGCCACCATCAAGCGCGATATCGACACTAAGAAGCTCAATGAGATTATCGATGACATCGAGGTCGAGCTGCGCTCTCGCACGCTGACGGCCGTCACGTCCCATGAGTTGGGTGACATGGTGCTCAAGCGCTTGGCCAAGATTGACAAGGTGGCGTACATCCGCTTTGCCTCGGTCTACCGCGATTTCAAAGACGTCGATGAGTTTCTGCAAGAGCTCGACAAGCTAAGGTGATTCCATGCCCAACATTACCGTCAACATAAAGCGTCTCGATCCCACCGTCGAGCTTCCCAAATACGCCCATCCCACCGATGCCGGCTTGGATTTGCGCTCCAACGAGGACTGCGTCCTGAAGCCCTTCGAACGCCGTCTGGTCTCTACTGGGCTGGCCATCGCCCTGCCCGACGGCTACGCCGGCTTCGTCCAGCCCCGCAGCGGCTTGGCCATCAAGCAGGGCCTGTCTATAGTCAACACGCCGGGCCTCATTGACGCCCACTACCGAGGAGAACTCAAGGTTATCCTTATCAACCTGGATCCCACCAACGACATCCAAATCAACAAAGGCGACCGCATCGCCCAGCTCGTCATCCAAGAAGTCCCCACGGTCAACCTCGTAGAAGTAGAAGAACTAGACAAAACCGACCGAGGCAAAGGAGGCTTCGGCTCCAGCGGCATCGCCTAGGGCGCCCGTATCCCTCCCGCCCGGGGCTTACCTATATCATTCCATGCTCAAACATTCTCGCGTCGCTTCGCTCGCTGCGAAACTGCGCGTGGAACGATATAGGTAAGCCCCGGGCGGGCGGCTACTCGCTTGAAACAATATTTACTTTTCTAGTAAGTCGATGCGATGAAGGGACGCCTCCTTTGTCGCATCGACTTACTGTATTTATATTTTCTGGTTCCCCTTTGCAGATTCTACTGGTGGGGAATCTGGTATAGCCGCTGGTACGTTAACGCAGCTTACCTGCGGGAGGCCCCTATATATCGTCCCGCGCGCAGTTTCGCAGCGAAGCGAGAATGTTTGAGCACGGGATGATATATAGGGGCCTCCCACAGGTAAGCGGACATTAAGACGCTACCTGATATGCGCAGGTTTTTCGCCCCAGTAGAAGCGGCAGAAGGCTCGTTTGCGCTTTTGGGGTTTGCCTACGAGCTCCATGGTTGCGATGGCTATGTCTTCGGCTGCGTGGGGGCGGCGTAGTACTTCGCCGTTGATGAGTAGGGCTTTGAGTGATTCGGGATGGTCGTGCAAGTGACGTAGGGTAACGATGAGTTCTCGTGCGGTGGTGACATGCATGCTGGCGCCCATGCCGGTGAGCATCGTGGTGTTGGCCTTTTCCTGGCCGTATGATTTGCCCAACAGGATCATCGGCAGATGCGCGCACAGGCACTCGGTAACAGTGAGTCCGCCCGATTTTAGGATTGCCAGGTCGCAGCCGTGCATGAGGGCCGCCATGTCGTCGACATAGTCCAACACCGTGACGTTATCGAGCTTCATGGCGTCGAAGAGCGTTTTGAGGCGGGTGGCATATTCGGTGTCCTTGCCGGGCAAAAAGACAAAGTGCATGTCTTCGAAGCTGCGCAGGAAGGGGAGTGTATGGTCCATCGCCGCGCGAAAGCGGACGTACGGTTGAGGTAAACTGGCGCCGGCCATAACCAGCACGACGGTCTTGTCGGTGGGGAGGTTGAACTTGGCTAGCTCTTCCTCGCGATCGTAATCCGTGTCGAATCCGGCGCGAATAGGAATGCCGGTAATGCGAATCTTTGCCTCGGGCACCTTGCGCGGACGCAGCGTTTCGGACATAAATTCGTTGGCAACACAGAATAAATCGGTGTCCTTGTGGGGCCACCATCCCTCGACTTCGTAGTCGGTCGGTACGCAGATGACCGGATAATCGATACCCGTAATTACGCGGGCGCCCACGGCAACATTGGCTGCTGTGATGTGCGTTGCAACCACGGCTATGGGCCTGCGGCTACGAATATATTCGTTGAAGGCGGGGAACATAATTCGCGACCATGCCGTTCCGCCACCCCAGAGAAGATGTCCCGTAAGCGTATATCGCCAGGTCAGGTCGTAAATGGGGCGCGTGGCTCCCGTAAAAGAAGCCGCGGTCTTATTACCGTCGAATTTAATACGTCCAAAATCAAGGATATCGAGCACTTCAATCTCAATATCCTCGGGGATGCCATTGGTGCCGCGGATGAGGTCGAATGCCTGCGCAATCGCATTTGCGGCGGCCTTGTGGCCCGAGCCAACGGAGGCGTGCACGATGGTCACGAGAGGTTTTTGCTGAGCCAGGAGCGTGGTTTGCTCCGATTGGGGAGTGCTGTGCGTGAGCAGGGGAGCGTCGTCACTCGTCTGCGCCTGATCCATCGATAACTCCCCTTCGACGTTGTAACACGGGATTTATCATTGTAGTGCATGAGTGTCATGTTCACGTAAATTTGGGTATGAGCGCAAAGAACGACAACGTTTCGACGAGAGGACTCTTCATGACTACCGATCAGACGATCGATGTTGCGATTATCGGCGGAGGTCCCGCGGGCTATGCTGCCGCCATTTATGCTGCGCGTGCCAACCTGACGACGACTGTCCTTGAGCAGGGCATGTCGGGCGGACAGATCGCTACATCCAACGAGATTGAGAATTATCCTGGCATTCCGCTGCTGAGCGGTGCCGAACTTGGTGAGCGGTTCCAACAGCATGCTGAAGGCCTGGGGGCTCAGGTTGAATGGAGTATGGTGACGGGCGTCGATTACGATGCCGATGCGGCGCTGTTTACGGTGCATCACGATATGGGCGATACGCTGGCCTCAAGCGTTATCGCTTGCATGGGTGCCACGCCGCGTCCGGCAGGTTTCGCTGGCGAGGATACGTATCGCGGTCGTGGCGTTTCGTATTGCGCAACATGTGACGGCATGTTTTTCCGCGGCAAGCAGGTTTTTGTAATCGGTGGTGGCAATTCGGCATGCGAAGAGGCGCTGTTCCTGTCCGACATTGCCAGCAGTGTGACCATCGTGCTGCGCCGCGACCAGTTCCGTGCGCCCGATGGTGTTGTTCAGAAAGTACTCGCAAAGGACAATATTACAGTTAGGTACCAAACTAGTATTGTGGAGCTATCGGGCGAAGCCATGCCAACGACGATTACCTTTAAGGACAATGCATCTGGGGAAACTCATGCCGAGTCATTTGAGCCCGGCTCGTTTGGCATCTTTGTCTTTACGGGGACGCAGCCACATACCGAGCTTGTTGAGCATCTAGTCGACCTGGCTCCCGACGGCGGCATTGTCACCGACGATTCGATGGCCACCCGTACACCTGGTCTATTTGCCGCTGGCGACATCCGTTCCAAGCGCTTACGCCAGGTTGTGACCGCCGTTTCTGATGGAGCCATAGCGGCAACGAGCGCATACGCGTTTCTTCGTGGATAAGTACGATAATATATCTTATGTAAGGTTGCTATCTTTAAACAAAGTGGTTGGACGATGCATCAATGTGTTGTCCAACCACTTTTACTTGCCGGCTATGTGGTATGTAAAACTAGATAACCTAGAATACAATATAGAAAATGAACGGAGGACCTTTATGAACCACGTTAAACACGTTATTCCGATGTCCGATTCGACGGTCAGCATTAAACCTGAGGATATTCAGCCCACTGTGCTGCCCGATGCATTTATTCAGTCCGAAGTCGTGCGCAAACTCAATACGTTGAGTCTGCCGCGCTATGACCAGTTGCCCAATGTGACGCTCTACCGCGACCAGGTTATTGAGTATGTTGCGCTGTGGATGGAGCCGCTGTCCATTTGCGTTGAGCACCCTGTCATTACGCCATCGATGATCAATAACTACGTGAAGGTCGGCTTGGTGCCTGCTCCGGTCAAAAAGCAATATGGCCGCGAGCAGATTGCCCGCCTGATCGCTATCTGCCTCTTTAAGCAGGTCTTACCTATTGCTGCGGTGCAGGCACTCTTTAACATTCAGCGTTTGAGCTACGATGCCCCGACGGCCTTCGATTATGTGGTCGATCAGCTCGAGGCATCGATTCGTTCGGCGTTTTCCGTCGAGCAGACGCCGGTTCCCGATACGGCGCATCAGGTAACGCGTGAGTCGCTGCTTGTGCGCAGTGCGGTTTCATCCTTCGTTTCGAAAGCGTACCTGATGAGCTATCTAAAGTTTAATGGGTTTAATAGCTAGCCGACGTATAAAACGGGCGGAACAAAGGGCTATCTGCCACTTTGTCCCGCCCGTATTTTTGCTTGGTTGGACGTTATTGGCCCGAAGCCACGCCCATGCCGTAGCCGATAATGAGCCCATGCATTTCGGCATAGTATGAATCTAGCCCGTTACAGGGCATGATGATAGTCTTGGAGCCTGGCCAGCGCTCCACAATTCGGCTGGCAAGTGCTTGGGCGCCTGCCTCATTCTCGACATGGTCGATAACGACCTCGCCGCCCGTAAAACCTTCGGCTTCCATGGTGTCGATGATCTTGTTGAGCATCTTCTTTTCGCCACGCGTGTGCCCGACGAGCTCGATTTTACCGGCCTCGCTCGCCGTGCCCAAAATGCGAATATTGAGCTTGTTGGCAATGACGCCGGCTGCCTTAGGAATGCGTCCGGCCTTTGCAAGGTTCTCGTAATTACACAGGCTAAAGAGAATCTTGCTGTTTTGCTCGAGACTGTCGAAGTAAGCGCAGGCGTCCTCAAAGGAAACGTCCGGGTTACTTGCAAGATAACGATCAAACAGCAAGAAGATCAGATCCATCTTGCCGCCTGCTGCCCGCGAATTGACCAGGTGAATCTGACGATTGGGCTCCTCGGCAAGTACCATATCGCGTGCCGTAGCGGCAGCGTTATAGCTTCCAGAGACACCCTCCGAGATTGGCATGCAGATCGTCTTGTCGGCGAGCTTAAAGAGCTCAGCCCACTCCCCCACGCTTGGGCAGGCGCTCGATGATGCGCTGGCTTCCGACTGAATGGCAACATTAAGCTCGTGAACATCGAGCAAAAGGTCGTCGACAAATTCGCGCTCCCCTACTCGAATTTTGAGAGGAGCGAATGCAAAGGTGGTACGGGGTGCAGTCGGTTGCCAATCGCGAAGATTGCAGCTCGAATCTGAGATAAGTGCCCAGCTCATTGAGGGTCCTTTCTAGTTGTTCCTCAACAATTATAGCTATCTTTTGGACAGATGCTGCGCATATCTAGTATTCAAAACTAGATTGTTGCTTACATGCAAAACGGGCGCTCGAGATAAAACAATGGACCTCGCTCCCCAAGGATACGAGGTCCATCTTTGCTTGCTGAGCTAAACCACTTAGTAGCGAACGAAAATATAATTGTTGTTCATGCCGGCGGCAACGGAGCTGATGATGACGCCCGTTTTGTAGTCGGAAGCATGGATCATCTGACCATTACCGATATAAATGCCGGTATGGTAGGAGTTAACCACAACATCGCCGGGTTGCGGATCGGACACACGGGTCCAACCCATGAAGTCGACCGTGGTGCCCAGACGGCAGTAGCGTCCCGTGAGGCAATAGCTTACAAAACCGGAGCAGTCAAAGCTGTTCGGTCCAATGCCGCCCCAAGAATACGCATAGCCGAGCTTGCTGTAGGCGCGCGAAACAACGGAGCCACCATCAACAGACTGACTCGGTGCTGAAGGCGTGGGAGCCGGAGCGGGCGTGGGGGCAGGCTGCGGTGCGGGAGCCGGCGTGTTGCCGCCCTGGTTGTTGTTATTGTTGGTCTGGCCGCCATTGATGGTGTTCTCGGTCGTACCGGCGGTGTCGTTGCTCACCGTGGCCTTTTCGGCGGTGCTAGCATTAATGCCAGCCTGCAGCGCAGCGTTGGCCTCGGCCTCGGCAGCGAGCTCGGCCTGCAGCTGCGAATCCAGGGAGTTTACGACGTTCTGGGCTTCAGCCTGCTGGGCATTAAGCTCGTCGACCTTCTTTTGCGTGGTGGCGACGTTCTTCTCCTGCTCGGCCTGCTTATCGGTGAGCTGCTGCTTAAGCTCCTTGACCTCTTGAATGGTCTGAGCTTGCTTATCGGAAACTTTGCCGTAGTAGAACAGACGGTTGAGCATATCGCTCAGATCATCGACACCCGTCAAAACCTGAAGCAGGCTCAGACCGCCGGTTTTGTACTCGCCGGCGACATAGGTCGAGAGCTTGGCCTGACCATCGGCGATCTCCTGCTGCTTTTGCGTGATCTCGCCGGCAGTCTGATCGAGCGCCTGCGTCTGCGTGGCAAGCTCATCGTAAATCTGCTGGGTTTGGGTGCCGATCTGCTCGAGTTTCGTACGAGCAGCGGCAAGGTCGGATGCGGTATCGGCGTAGGCAGGAGCCGCGAGGCCCAAGCCCAAAACACAAGCGAGGGTTGCCGTAGCAGCGCAGCGTGCCATGTTTTTGTGCGTGTTTGCTGTGCGCATGTAGCTTCCTTTCCAGTAACTAAGGGTAACGGCTAGCCTACCGTCACCAGGCTAAAGAGCTCCACATCGTCATCAGACGGCGTGAGCTTCTCGCGCGGGTTGAGAAACGCAAGCTCAAGTATACAACCGTAACCGATAAGCTTTGCGCCCATATCTCGCACCAGTTTACCTGTTGCCTCGACGGTTCCGCCCGTCGCGACCAAGTCGTCCAGAATCAACACGGTATCTTTAGAGCTGATAGCGTCGGCATGGATCTCAATTGAATCGGTGCCGTACTCGAGCTCGTAGCTCTGGCTTACGGTCTCGCGCGGCAGCTTGCCCGGTTTACGTGCGGGAACAAAGCCGGCGCCAAGGGCTACAGCCACCGGTACGCCAACCATAAAGCCGCGAGCCTCGGGACCCACGACCTTGGTGATCCCCATGCCGGCAAAGTGCTCGGCGAGGGCATCGGTCATGGCTTTGAGCGCCTCGGGATTGCCAAAGAGCGGCGTGATGTCTTTAAAGACGACTCCGGGCTCGGGATGGTCGGGGATGTCGACGATTTGAGATTCGAAGTCGTACATTGCATGACCTTTCAATGAGTTGCCGAAATATCAGCAGCGGTTATTTGCCCGCGGTGACGGTGCCGGAGTGCGAAGGGGCGACGACCTTGAGCGGCTTTACGAGAGAATCCTCGTGCGAAGCAGGCGCGGCAGTTTCTTCGTTTTTGGCCTTGGTGGACTCGGAGCGAGCGATTTCCTCATCGAGTGCATCGATGTCGGCGTCCTCGACCACGGCGTTGAGTGACTCAAAAACGCGGTTTTTGAGCAGCGCGGTGTGCACGCCCTCCGTCAGGTCGTGAAGCTTCTTAAACGCACGCTCGAGCTTGGCGTCGCGCTCGTCATCGGAGGTATCCATGCCGAGCATGCTCACGAGAATCTGCTCAAACATCGAAGACTCGCGGTTTGCCGACGATACGTACTGACGCAGGTTGCGCGGCTCAATGTGGAAGCGCGACAGCTCCGAGCAGTAACGGATAATTGGGAAATCTCGGCCATCGACGAGCTCTCGGTTCTGCGGGCTCTTGATGATGCGGATAAGATCGTTCTCGGCAAGGGAGCGGATAAACGAAATCTCAACACCGAGCATATCTGGAATCGTCTCGATGGGGTGCAGCTTTTGCTTGGTCTCCTTGGGCTCCGTCTTAAGCGGAACATCGGACAGAAGACCCACCTCGTAAGCCAAAGTGGACAGGTCCGTTGCGTTTTCCAAGCGCTGCTTAATGACGTTGAGTGGCATGTAGCGGGTCTTCTGCAGGTGCAGGATGACCTCGAGACGGTCAACGTCTTCCTTGGAGTACTGGCGATACCCCTTAGGCGTACGATGAGGGGTGATGAGCCCCTCATCTTCTAGAAATCTAATTTTTGAGTTCGAAAGATCGGGGTATGCGCCTCGAAGAAGGTTGACGACTTGGCCGATACTCAGATAGTTGCGTTCGGCCATGCCCTACTCACCGGTTTCGATGCGCTCCGGCGTGCTCTCGTGGTAGATGAGCGTAAACGTACCGATCTGGACGGAAGAACCATCGTGCAGCGGGGCCGCGTTGACAATGGCGCCGTCGACCCAGGTGCCATTGAGCGAGCCCAGGTCCTCAATGCGAGCGCCGAGGCCCTCGCGAATAATGCGCGCGTGGCTACGCGAAACGGTCATGTCATTGAGGAAGATGCCGTTCGCAGGATCGCGGCCGATGGTGGTCACGTCGTCCTCGAGCTCAAAGGCGGCACCAGTCTGCGGACCCTTGACGATGGACAGAACGGGTGCGGTGATGCGCACGTTGGCCATGAGGTCGGGAACGGTGACGTCGCTTGAAGGCACGCGGAATACGCAGGTAGCGTCAGCAGTCTTATCATTCTGAGGCATATTGTTAACCATGTTGTCCATGACAACCCCTAACTTATCGCGGACGTGCCGCAAATAATGAACCGTACGTAATCATACCCCAACGAATCAGTCTTCGATTTCAGGGTTCAGAAAGTCGATGTCCTCGTCCTCGGGATGCGCGAGAGCCTGTTTAATGGCCACTCCGCCCTTAATGGAATAGATGACAGCCGTGAGCATGGAGAAGATCACGCCGCCGTACACAAAGAAGATGCCGAG
Organism: Collinsella sp. AM44-11; assembly: GCF_003467145.1. Classification (NCBI taxonomy): domain Bacteria; kingdom Bacillati; phylum Actinomycetota; class Coriobacteriia; order Coriobacteriales; family Coriobacteriaceae; genus Collinsella; species Collinsella sp. AM44-11. The sequence goes on along the minus strand of NZ_QSFE01000001.1, from coordinate 168,926 downwards.
GGGCACCGAGCTTCCGTTGAGGCCCGGGAAGGCCGTAAGGGTTGAAGGTAAAAGATGCAGGCCGTCAATAACGGGGAACCCGAGCAGCATGAGCGAGAAGCCGGTCATGAGCAGTGCAGTGGCAATCTTTCCGGGAAAGACGACATCGATGGGGCGACGGTGATAATGACGCACGATAAGCGTGCCGATGCCCAGATAGATGTCGCGGCCAATAATGAGCACGCAGACCCAGATAGGCAGCTCTCCGCGGACCACCAGCCCAAGTACGCCGGTGAACAGCAGCGCACGGTCGCAGATGGGATCCATGACCTTGCCGAGCCACGAGACCGTCTTGGTCATGCGGGCGATCTGACCGTCCATCCAGTCGGTAGAGGCGGCAACGGCGTAGATAACGATGGCGATGACGCGGTTGTTATCCGTCACAAACAGGTACAGAAATACCAGGGTGAGGATCAGGCGCGTAAAGGTGATGAAATTGGAGATCGTAAAGATCTTATTCGACGGGTAATCGGAAGTGCCGATAAGCTCCTTTTTGATCTTCTTTTTGATGCCCACAGGACTCCCCCGCTGGTTAACGACAAAACTTTCGCTACTATACCCGTTCCTGCGATGTCTATCCAGCGTAAGCATAGAGAGTCCAGACATGAGGAAGGCGCTTTTGGGCGGCGGTGGATTTCACATTCGTGTACATCAGCCTCCAAACATGCCGAAAAATGTCGGTTTTGGAGGGTGATGTACACGTTTTGATTCGGTGATTACATCGATCGGGAAAGTTGTTGCTTTAAGCAAATTAATCATGATGTGCGGGTCGAGAAGGGCTGGCGCCAAAAGAGCCCAACGGCCGTTACGGTTTCGTTAGAAACGCGCCCCACCATGGATGGTGAACCCGAAAGGTAAGGCGCGCGGGCACGGTGACTCGGCCCGCGCTCCCGGAAGAGAAAGGATAAACCCATGGGTTACATGCTCGAGACGCGCGGGCTCACCAAGCGCTTCGGCCGCGGCGACCAGGCGCAGGACGCCGTGGCCGACGTGAGCCTTCATATCCGCGAGGGCGAGGTGTACGGGCTGCTCGGCCCCAACGGCGCCGGCAAGTCGACAACGCTCAAGATGATCTGCGGGATGCTGCGGCCGACGGCCGGGGAGATCCTCTTTGCCGGGCACGCCTGGCGCCGCGAGGACCTCTACGCAATCGGCAGCCTCATCGAGGAGGCGCCGCTCTACCCCAACCTCACCGCGCGCGAGAACCTGCGCGTGCGCACCACGCTGCTGGGCCTTCCCGAGAGCCGCATAGATGAGGTGCTCGCCGCCGTGGACCTCGCGGACACCGGGAAGAAGCGCGCCGGGCGCTTCTCGATGGGCATGCGGCAGCGCCTGGGGCTCGCGCTGGCGCTGATAGCCCGGCCACGCCTGCTCGTGCTCGACGAGCCCACCAACGGCCTCGACCCCATCGGCATCGAGGAGCTGCGCGACCAGATCCGCGGCTTCGCGGCGGCGGGTACGACGGTGATCGTCTCGAGCCACATCCTCTCCGAGGTGCAGCAGATGGCGGACACCATCGGCATCATCTGCGGGGGGCGCCTCGCCTACGAGGATGCGCTTCGGCCCGGGCAGGACCTCGAGGAACTCTTCATGAGCTTCTGTCGGGAAGGGCGACGAGCGCGCGGGGAGGTGGCGGCATGACGGGTGAGAAAGGCGGCCTGCTCGCGGCCCTGCGCGCCGAGGCCCTGAAGTCGCGCCACGCGGCACCGGTTCGCCTGGCCGTGCTCATGGCGCTGCCGATGCCGCTGCTCGGCGCGATGCCCTACCGGGGCGTGCAGATCTTCAGCGCGTGGAACTACTGGTACGCGCTCTTCCTGCCCGTGTCTCTTTCGCTCGTGGTGGCGTGCGTCGCGCGGGCGGACGCTCGCACGCGGATGCGGGGGCTTTTGGGCCTGGGCTTCCCGCTCGGGCGCGCCTGGTGGGCCAAGGCGCTCTGGTGCCTCGCGCTCTGCACGCTCTCGAACCTCGTGGTCTTCGGCATCTACCTCGCGGGATCGGCGTTCTCCTCGCAGGGCCTCACGGCCGCGGGCACGCTCACGATGCTCCTCTGCGCGCTCGTCAACACGGTGACTGCGGCGTGGATGATCCCCGCAGGGCTCTTCCTCACGGCGCGGCTCGGCATGCTCGCGGGCATCTTCTGCCCGCTCGCCGCGCAGCTCGTGGGTGGGTTCGCCTGGTCGCTGATGCCGCTGCCGCAGCTCTTTCCGCCGTCGGCGAGCATGGTCATCCCCACGAGCTTCATCCCCGTGCTGCCGAGCGGCGAGCCGCTCGCGGCGGACATGGCGCTCGGCGGGGCGCTCGCGTCAGACGGCATGCTCACGCTAGCGGGCCTTGCGGTCTGCGCGCTCGCGTTCGCCGTGCTCACGGCGGCGGGCGCGGCCTGGTTCGCGCGCTCCGAGGAGAGGTGATGGCCGTGACACGACTCTCCGACCCGACGCCACGCATGACTCTCTCGCGGGCCCTGCTCTCCGAAGCCCTGCGCCTGGCGCGCTCCCCGCTCGCGGCGGTGCACCTCGTCTGCGGCCTGGCAGCCGGTCTTGCCTGCGGCGAGTACTTCTCCGTAACCCGATGGGACCCGGCGCTGGGCGCGGACGCCTACGCCCAGTTCCTCGGCGCCCTCATGCCGCTCATGTCCGCCATCGTCTGCGGGCTCGCCGTGGACGAGGAGCGCGCTGCCGGGCGCCTCGCCAACCTCACGGCGGTCCCCTCGCGCGGGCGCGCCGTTGCGGCGAAGCTACTCGCCCTTGCGGCGCTCGGCGCGGGCGCGCTGGCCGTGGCGCTCGGCGTGTTCGGGGCCGTGCTCGCCGTCGCCGGGCGCCTGCCGCTCGGGCCCGCTCCGCTTGCGGCCGCCTGGGCGGGCATCGTGCTGGGCGGCCTGCCCCTCTACGCGCTGGGGCTTGGCGTGGCCCTGCGCCTCGGCCGCAACGCCGCCATCGGCGCCGGCGCGGCGGGGGTGCTCCTCGCGTTCTTCTCAGTGGGCGGACTTGCGCACGGTCTCATGACCGGCGAGCTCACCGGTGCCCTGGCGACGCCCCTGAGCTGGGTGCCGCTCGCCTGGCCCGCGCGCCTGGGGTCGCTCGGGGTGGAGGCCTTCATCGACGCCGTACGCGCGGCGGGCCCACTCCTCACGACTGCGCTCGCTGGCCTCGTGCTCACCCTTGCAGCCGACGCCGTTCTTCTTGCCTGGTTCTGCCGCTTCGAGGATGGGAGGGCAGATGCGTAGGAGGCCGCTCGCCGCCATGCTCGCCCTCCTCTCCGCAGCGCTCCTTCTGGGCGGGAATGCCCTGCTCGACGCCGGCTGGGGGTCGGCGCTGCGCTCGATCGCCGACCGCGTGCTGCCCAACCCTGAGATCGTCATGTTGACGCCCGCGGCTGCGCGCAGGGCTCTGGACCGCTGAGCGCGGCGCTAGTACAATTCCGACGAGAGTTTCAGGAGGTCAACATGGCGAGGATACTGGCAGTGGATGATGAACGGGCGATCCTCGACGCGCTCGCGCGCGTCCTCGGCCGCGACGGCCATGAGGTCGTCAGGGCGGCGGACCCGACGGCGGTCCCGGGGATGGACCTCTCGCGCTTCGACCTCGTGCTCTGCGACGTCATGATGCCGGGGCTCGACGGCTTCGAGCTCGTGCGGCAGATCCGTCCGGACTTCGACGGGCCCATCGTCTTCCTGACCGCTCGCGTGGCCGAGGAGGATGCCGTGGCCGCCTACGGCCTGGGCGCCGACGACTACGTCCGCAAGCCCTTCGGGGCCGCGGAGCTGCGCGCCAAGGTCGCGGCCCATCTACGCCGTGAGCGCCGGCCGCGCTCGCACGCCCTCTCCTTCGGGGAGGTGCGGATCGACCTCGGGGCGCGCGACCTCGCCGTGGGTGGCGAGACCGTGCCGCTCACGCCCACCGAGTACGCCATCTGCGAGTACCTCGCGCGCCACCCCGGGCAGGTCATGAGCCGCGCGCAGATACGCGAGGCGGTGCTCGGCTGGGAGAGCGACGCCGACGACGCGGCCATATCCATGCAGGTCAGTCGCGCCCGGAGGAAACTCTCCGATGCCGGCGCCGATCCGATCGCGACCGTCTGGGGGATGGGGTACAAGTGGCAGCTCTGAAGATCGGGGCGCGAGGTCGCGGGGGCATGCCGCTCTCCTTCGTCATCGCGCGCTACTTCGCCTACGCGTTCGCGGCGGTCGCCACGGCGTGGCTCGCCTCGTTCATGGTGCTCTCCGTGGCGATCAACGCGGGCTTCGTCTACGAGGCAAGCTGGGGGCCGGCCAATGCGCGCGAGGTCGCGGAGGGCCTGGCACGCGACGGCGTCTGCGGGCAGCAGGACGTGCCGACGGCCTACCGCTACCTCATCCTGAACAAGGACGGATACGTGCTGATGACAGACCTCGAGGGCACGCGGCTCGAGGATGCGACGGAAATGGCCAGTACGGCACTCGCCGCGGATCCGGGCACAGTGGAGATCGAGGGCGGGGGCTCGGGCCTCACCTACGCTGCGTTCCCGCTCAAGGGCGGCGGGGCCTGCGCACTCGTCAGCGAGTACCTGCCGCAGTGGGTCTCGCGCGATCTCGCCAGCCTGCTTCCCAACCCGCAGAACCTCATGCTCGTCGGCGCCGCTGTGGGAAGCGCGCTCGCGCTCGCGCTCGTGGCGCGCCGTGCGAGCCGCGTGATCTCGCGCAAGATGGCGCCGCTCGCGGAGGCGGCGGGGCGCGTCGGCGCGGGGGAGCTCGACTTCGCGGTCGGCAGCACCAACGTGCGCGAGGTGAACGACGTCCTCGCCGCGATGGACGCCATGCGGGCCTCCCTCGCCGAGTCGCTCGAGGCCCGCTGGGCTGCGGAGCGGGGGCAGCGCGAGCAGATGGCGTCGCTCGCCCACGACCTCAAGACGCCGCTCACCGTGCTGCGCGCCAACGCCGACTTCGTGGCGGAGGAGCTGGAAGACGAGAATGACAGCGACCTCTCGGCCGCCGCGCGCGACATAGCCGGCGGTGTCGAAAGGCTCGACGGCTACGTGCGCCTGCTCATCGAGGCCTCGCGCGGGTCCGGCGGGGCGGAGAGGGCCCCCATGCGGCCGGCCGAGCTCTGCGAGCAGGTCCTCGCCGAGGCCGCCCAGATCGCCCGGGCGCGAGGCGTGACGCTCGACGCGGCCACGGGCCCCGCTGTCGCGGGCGCGCCCGAGGCCCCGCTCGACCGAACCGCCCTGGCGCGAGCCGCCGCGAACCTCGTGGCCAACGCCGCCGAGCACGCGCGCTCGCGCGTGGCGGTCTCCTGCGACGTCGCGGGCGGACACCTCGTCATCGAGGTGGCCGACGACGGACCGGGCTTCTCTCCCGCCGCCCTCGAACGCGGCTGCGAGCGCCTCTTCACAGACGACTCGTCCCGCTCCTCGCGCGACGGAGGCCGCCACTACGGGCTCGGCCTCCATGTCGCCTCCGAGGCCGCGAGCGCCCACGGGGGCTCCGTCTCGCTCGCCAACAGCCCCTCGGGCGGCGCGGTGGTCACCATCGCGGTCCCCCTGTGCGGGATCTGACGACTTCCTCGATGTCTACCTCGACTGCGATATGTCGCTCGCCGAGGCCGCGACGAGATGGTGTTGCGTCTGCCCCGCTTGGTGCTTCTAGCTCAAATTTGATCTGATGTAAGGCTCGTGCAATCCTGCATGGGCCGTTCTTTTGGCAATTGCTCGACCGATTCGTGGCTTGAAACACAAATTATCGAGTTAAGGAGACATGGGGTCACACAGCGGCTCTCAGAGCGCCCGCCGCACTCCCCCGCCATTACCCTGCGGCGTCCTCGTATAGAGCCCATCCTGCTTGGCGTTTCGTTGCAACAGCCCACTTGTCCACCGATCAAGTGAACTACTGGAATAAATACAGCGACACGCTTGTCCGTTATAGTCGCTATATCTGTGTTAATCGCCGCGATAAATACAGCCTGTACTCGGCTGCATACCAGCTACGCGTATGTAGATTCATATCGCGTTAATAAATCGGCTCAAGCGTGTGCAAAACGCGCAAGTAGCCGCAAAAGGCGATTATCGCGCAGGTAGATTTTTGGCACCCTGTTGCTTAAACAAAATTAAGCAATTGCTTAAAACAAAAAAGGTCAGGCACAAGGTGCCTGACCTGCAAACTTCTGGTCGGGACGACTGGATTCGAACCAGCGACCCCTTGACCCCCAGTCAAGTGCGCTACCAAGCTGCGCCACGTCCCGAAGCTTTTGTTTGTTGCTCTGCTCTCGCTCGCAACAGGGAGTATATTAACCCGAAACTTTAGACTTGTGCAAGAACTTTTTTACAAATTTTGAAGCAAGTCCAAAATTGTATCTGCGAGCTGGGGTTTTGTTAGAACGGGAAGTTCTTGCGTACCCGTTGTGCTCACAATCCAGGCCTTGTTGGTATCGGTTCCAAAGCCCGAATCGGCGCGTGAGACATCGTTGGCGATAATTACATCGCAGCCCTTGCGGGTCAATTTGCGCTCGGCGTACTCGACAACGTTATCGGTCTCGGCCGCAAATCCGATCACGCATCGCTCGCCCTTTTGGCGCGAGAGCTCGGCCAAGATATCGACCGTCTCGACGAGCTCGATGCGATCCAAGCGTTCGTTAGACTTTTTGAGCTTATGGTCCGCAGGGGTGGCGGGGGTATAGTCGGCGACGGCGGCCGCACAAATTGCCGCCTCGGCCGTCTGGAAGGCGCTCAGCGCAGCCTGGAGCATTTCTGCGGCGGTCTGTACGCGCACGCACTCCACACCGCGGGGAACGTCGAGCGATGTCGGGCCCAGCACGAGCGTGACCGCAGCACCGCGGCGAGCAGCCTCCCCCGCCAGGGCGATGCCCATCTTGCCCGAAGAACGGTTGCCAATGAAGCGCACGGGGTCAATCGGCTCGTGCGTAGGACCGGCGGTGATCACGATGCGCTTGCCCGCCAGGTCTTGCGGCACGGGATTGAGCACCCTGCAGACAGCCTCGACGATGTCCTCGGGCTCGCTCATGCGTCCCGTGTCCACGTCGCCGCATGCAAGGTAGCCGCTGCCGGGTCCCACCACATGGACACCGTGCTCGCGCAGCGTGGCCATGTTGGCCTGCGTCGCCGGCGCCTTCCACATGCCGTTGTTCATAGCAGGTGCGATCACGATCGGTCGCGGCGTGGCAAGCAGTGTGGTAGAAATAAGGTCATCGGCGATGCCATTGGCCATCTTGGCGATGATATTGGCCGTCGCGGGCGCCACGACCACCAGATCGGGCTCCTGCGCCAGCGAAATGTGGTGGATGGGGTCGGAGGGATCGTCGAATAGGCCCACGGCAACTGGCTCGTTGGTGAGCGCACGGAAGGTGAGCGGGCCCACAAACTCGGTGGCATGCTCGCTCATAACGGCCTTGACGCGCGCGCCGCGCTTTTGCAGCAGGCGCACGATATTGCACGACTTATAGGCGGCGATCCCGCCGGTAATGCCCAGCAGGATCGTTTTTCCCTCAAGTTGCATTGAATTGTTGGATGTCGCCGTCATCGCTAGGCTTCCTTGCTAGGGAGCACGAGCAGGCGGTGGCAGTACGGGCAGTGCGTAATCTCACTGCCGTCGTGGTTGAGGTCGCTCATGGACGATGCCTGCAGCGCGGTGTGACAGACCGTGGGGATGTTGCCCTTGATGGTCTCGACGGCCAGGCCGCGGAACTGCTTGAGCAGGCGCTCGTAGTCGCTGAGCACGTCGGTGGGCAGCGTAGCGGCCAGCGCGGTGCGCTCCTTGGTGGCGGCTTCGATCTGAGCCTGCAGGTCGGCAGCCTTGGCGCGGGCGGCCTTGGTATCGGCCTTCACGCCCTCTTCGAACTTGGCGATGATTGCCTGCGCGCGGGTCTCGCGGTCGAGCGCCTCTTTGTGGGCGACAACGACGTCCTTGCGGGTGTGCTCAATCTTGTCCAGACGCTTGGCCAGGGTGGCGAGCTCGTTCTCCAGGTCCTGAACCTCGCGATAGTCAGAGCCGTCGACGTGGCGCTTCTTGGCGGCCTCGATGGCGTTGTTGGTCTGAATCTCGGTGGTGTTGAGATCGTCGAGCTCAATGTCCAGGTCCTTGCGTTGGGCGTAGAGCTTGGTCATCTCGGACTTGAGCTTTACATAGGTCTTGCGCTTGGAAGCGAGCTCCTTGAGCTCCGGCATATTGGCAAGTTCGCTCTTGTTGCGGGCGAGCTCCAAATCGATCTGTTGCAGCTTGAGTAGCGTAGCGCCGGCGCTCATAAGTTCTCTCCTTTTGTCACAGTCCACCATTGGCAAGGGTTCAGTATTTTAATCGCATGACGGGGGTCGGCCCCGGCGTCAACTGCAGAGTTCATCAATATATCAACGAACGGCTCCTCGGAGCGGTCGTGGCCGAGCAAGATCACCGGCAGCCCGCGCAAGGCAAGGTCTTGCGCCACGTGGTAGCCCGCCTCGCCCGTCACGATGACATCCGCACCGGCGGCGATGGCAAGCTCGCCAAAGTCACCCAGCGAACCGCCCAAAATTGCGATGGTGCGGCACGGGTGATCGGCCTCGCCCCACACGCGCGGGTCGCTGCCAAACGCCGCTGCGGCGCGTGCGGCAAGGTCGCGCAGGCTGCAGGGGTCGTGGAGGGTCGCGAGTGCGCCCAGTCCGCAGGCCTCGGGGTCGTCCACGTGCTCCAACGAGCTTGCGGGCGCGGCGTCCAAAAGCCTACTTAGGCAGATACGTGCCTCGTGCGAGCGGTCCAGGTTGGTGTGGAGCGAGATAATGCTCACGCCGCAACGGGCTGCCTCGTAGAGCGCCGCGCTGCATTGGGGGCGCGTCGCGCCGGGCGGGCAAAACGCCTCGGGCGCCTTGATATAGATGGGATGATGCGTTAGCAGCACGTTGGCACCGGCATCTTGTGCACGGCGAACATTAGCTTCGGTCGCATCGAGCGCGCAGGCCACGCCGGTAATCTCGGCGGCAGGGTCGCCCACGGAGAGCCCTACATGATCCCAGCCCTCGGCGTCCGTCTTGGGATAGCGTGCCAGTAGGGCGCGCTCGAGCTCGGCGACGATCATACGGCACCTACGATCGAGAGCAGCGTCTGGGCAAAGTCGTCCAGATCGCCTGGATTCACGCGATCATCGAAGGAGATGCGCAAGGCACCCAGCGCCTGTTCGCGGCCGATGCCCATCGCGCTGAGCACGTGGCTCGGGTCCATGCTGCCACTCGAGCAAGCCGAGCCTGCCGACACCTCAAAGCCGGCGGCGTCGAGCTTGATGATGAGTTCCTCGGAGTCCATGCCGTCAATGTAGATCGATACCATGCCGGGAAGACGGTCGGCTTGCGCGTAGTCACCCATGGTGGCGTGAATGCGCTGGTGGGCCGTAAGCGTGGCGTAGAGCTTGTCGGAAAGGGTTTGCAGCTTCGCGCGCTCCTGAGCCACATGGGGCGTCAGAGACGAGGCGGCAGCGGCAAAGGCGAGCTGCGTGCGCAGGTCTTGCGTGCCGGCACGACGACCGGCCTCCTGTCCGCCGCCAAAGATGCGCGGACGCAGCGGCGTGCGGCTCTTAAGGTAGAGCGCACCGGACGCCACGGGACCGCCAATCTTGTGTGCGGCAACGGACATGGCGTCGACGCCCAGCTCGGTGACATCGAGCGGAATATGCAAGTAGCCCTGGATGGCATCGGTATGAAACAAGGCGCCGGCAGCATGTGCGGCGGCGGCCAGCTCGCGGATGGGCTGCACCACGCCGGTCTCGTTGTTGGCGACCATAATGCTCACGAGCGCCACGTCGTCGCTGAGCAGCTCGACAAGCGCGGCAGGCTCAATGTAGCCCGCGCGGCAGGGCTGCACCAGGTCGACGGTAAAGCCGGCGGCACGCAGCAGCGGCAGGTTGTCCAGAATCGAATCGTGCTCGATGGACGAAACGATGACACGATCGCGCTTGCGATCGCGCTGGCGAGCGCCCTCGGCAAGACCGAGCAGTGCCAGCTGGTTGGCCTCGGTGCCGCCGTTGGTCAGGATGATCTCGGACGGGCGAACGCGCGCGCCAAAGCTGCGGGCAATCTCGCGACGGGCGACTTCCAGCCGTGCGGCGGCCTTGCGGCCAAGCGAGTGCAGCGAGTTGGGGTTGACGCCGGCAAGCTCACTGTCGTCATATTCGCGCTGCGCAAGGCGCGCCTCGGCGCGCATGGGCGTCGAGGCGGCATAGTCAAGATTCACGGGTATGCGGTTTTGACCTGCGGTCATAAGGGTTTACGCCTCCTGTGCGGCCTCGTTGCCCAATTTCTGCAGTAGCGCAACCTCGGCGGCGGGATCTTCGGACTTAAATACGGCGGAGCCGGCTACGAGCACGTTGGCGCCAGCCTTGACAACCTCAGCGATGTTCTTGGAAGAAATACCGCCGTCGACCTCGATGAGGGGTGAAACGCCGTGACGCTCGCACATGGCCTTGAGCTCGTGCAGTTTGGCAATGGTACCGGGAATAAAGCTCTGGCCGCCAAAGCCGGGATTCACGCTCATGAGCAGCACCATATCGACGACATCGATGATGCTCTCGAGCACGCACACGGGGGTGGCGGGGTTGAGCACCACGCCGGCCTTGACGCCGCGCTGCTGCAGATGCGTGAGCGTGCGGTGCAGGTGTGTGGAAGCCTCGTAGTGCACGGTGATCATGTCGGCACCGGCATCGGCGTACCAATCAACCGTCTCGTCGGGGTTCGACACCATCAGGTGCGCGTCGACCGGTACATCGGTGGAGCGCTTGATGGCCTTGAGGATATCGACGCCAAAGGTCAGGTTGCCGGTAAAGTGACCGTCCATGACGTCGAAGTGCACGTAGTCGGCACCGGCGATCTTGTCGAGTTCGCCCTTGAGGTTGGCCATGTCGGCCGAAAGGACAGACGGAGCGATTTTGATGGAACCCATGGTAGAAGCCTTTCTGCGCTAGTCGGTGAGTCCGTAGAACTCTTGAGAAGGGACGCGATCGGTAAGAATCTCGAGCGCCCTATCCAAAGTAACACCGTTGTAGAGCGTTTGCTCCACAGCAAAGGTGAGCGGAATGTCTACACCCAGTGAACGGGCAAGCTCACTGACGCTGCGGGCCGCGACGGCGCCCTCGACCACCATATGCGTACGTGCCTGGTACTCGTCGAGCGAGACGCCGTGGGCAAACTCGTAGCCAAAGGTGCGGTTGCGCGAATGCTCGGAGGTGCAGGTGGCAATGAGGTCGCCCATGCCGGCAAGCCCCATGCAGGTCATAGCCTGGCCGCCGCGGGCGTGCACCAGTCGGCTGATCTCGGCCAGGCCGCGCGTCATGATGAGGGCGAGCGTGTTGTCGCCCGCACCGCTACCGGCGGAGATGCCGCACACGATGGCGATGACGTTTTTCATAGCGCCGCAAACCTCGACGCCGGTCATGTCCTGCGACAGGTAGATGCGGAAGGCCGTGGATAGGAGCAGGTCCTTAAAGGTCTCCCCTACCTGCGGATCTTTGCTGGCGATGACGGCGGCAGAAAGCCCGCCGCGGCAGATCTCCTCGGCATGGTTTGGGCCCGAGAGCGCCGCGACACGCGACTCGTTGCCGATCTCACTGGCGATGACCTCGCTCATAAGCAGGCCGGATTCGGGCTCAATACCTTTGGTGAGGCAGAGCACCGGGGTATCGGCGGCGATGAAGGGTGCTGCCTGATGGCATACGCTGCGCAGGTGCGTGGAGGGCACGGCAAAGATGATGGCCTCGGCACCGTCGAGCGCCTGTGACAGGTCCGTGGCGGCGACAACGTTGCCGGGCAGCTCGTAGTCCACCAGATACCGGGGATTGCGGTGCTCGGCATTGATGCCGACGGCCGTCTGCTCGCTGTGGGCCCACATGGTCACGCGCTCGGCTCGCGCGGCGGCAAGACCGGCGACGGCGGTTCCCCAGGAGCCGGAGCCAATCAGCGCAACATTCATGACTCTCTCCTACTTATCGTCGGGCTCGGTGACGCGCTTGGTAAACGAGAGCTTGGACTCCTTACCCGTCATGAGCTTTTGGATATTCGCGCGATGGGCCCACACCACGGTGATGCCGATCATCGCCATGCAGAACTTGAGGTCCAGGCTGCTGTACGGAAAGACCGCGCAAGCAGCGATAGGAAGTCCGATGGCTGCGGCAAGCGAACCCACCGACACATACTTGGTGATGGCAACGGCTACGATAAACATGCCCAGCAGCGACAGGCCAATGGGCCAGTACCAGGCAAGGATCACGCCCAGACCAACGGCGATACCCTTGCCGCCGTGGAAGTTGAGATAGGGCGAGAAGATATGGCCCCACACGGCTGCCAGGCAAATGACACCGAGCATCCAGTCGCCGGGGGCTCCGGGCGCCATGATGCTTACGGGGAAGCCATAGCCCACGCCCGCGATGAGCGGACGGGCGATAAGGACGCAGATGGCGCCCTTAAGGCAGTCGAGCAGCAGCGTGAGCGCGGCCACCTTGGGGCCGGCCACGCGCAGCGCGTTGGTGGTGCCGATGTTGCCGGAACCCGCCTTGCGAATGTCCGTGTGGTTGAACACGCGGCCCAGGATCAGGCCAAACGGAATCGCCCCGATAAAGAACGAGACCACGGCGCAGATGGCGGTCAGCAGAATCGGATTATGCATCCTTTTGTTCCTTCTTCCTAAAGAAGAGTCGAATGGGCGTGCCGGCAAAATCGAAAGTCGAGCGCATGCGGTTCTCCACGTAGCGCTGGTAGGTGTCGTTGACCAGGTCGCTGTGGTTGACGAAGAACGTGAACGTCGGCGGGTTGATGCCCGTCTGAGTCACGTAGTGCATGCGCAGGCGGCGCTTGCCGTCCACCACGGTGTGGCCGAACTCGCGCAGGTCGGTGAGGAAGGTGTTGAGGCGCGAGGTGGTGATCTTTTGCGAGCGCGTCTTCTCGGCGGCGTCGACCATCGCCCAGATCTTCTCGACGCTGCGGCCGGTCAGGGCAGAGATGCGCAGGTACTGGGCCCAGGGAGCCATAACGCCCAGACGGCGGTCGACGGTCTCCATGCAGGCCTCGCGCTTGCGGTCGTCGTCGAGCAGGTCCCACTTGTTGAGCAGCACCACGATGGCGCAGCCGCGCTCGATGGCCAAGCCCATGACCTTCTGGTCCTGCTCGGTGACGCCCACAGAGGCGTCGACGACGAGCAGTGCCACGTCGGCGCGATCGATGGCGCGCAGGCCGCGGACCATCGAGTAGTACTCGATGTTCTCGTACACGGTGCTCTTCTTGCGAATACCCGCGGTGTCAACCATGCGGTAGTGCTTGCCGTTGCGCTCCACGACGGTGTCGATGGCGTCGCGCGTGGTGCCGGCAATGTTGGACACGATAGAGCGATCGGCGCCCAGGATGCGGTTGAACAGCGACGACTTGCCGGCATTGGGGCGGCCGATGATGGCGACGTTCAGGGCGTCGGGGAACTCATCGGCGACCTCGTCCTCTTCCTCCGGAAGCAGGGCCACGATATCGTCGAGCAGGTCGCCCGTGCCGTGGCCATGCAGGGCCGAGAGGGGCGTGGGCTCACCGACGCCGAGCGAATAGAACTCCCAGATGCTGTCGTTTTCGCGATCGGGGTTGTCGAGCTTGTTCACCAGTAGAAAGACCGGCTTGTCGCAGCGCTTGAGCATGCGGGCGACCGACTCGTCCTCCTCGGTGACGCCGGTGCGGCCGTCGACCACAAACAGGATGACGGCAGCTTCCTCGGCGGCGGCGAGGGCCTGGTCGCGGATGGACGTGGCAAAGACGTCATCGCTCTTGAGCGGCTCGATGCCGCCCGTGTCGACAATGGTGAACTCGCGGCCGTTCCAATCGGCCGTGTGGTATGAGCGATCGCGCGTGACGCCGCGGGACTCATGGACGATGGCGTCCGAGGTTTGGGCCAGGCGGTTAACGAGCGTGGACTTGCCCACGTTGGGGCGTCCGACGACGGCGACGATTGGTTTCATCTGCTCTCCTTTAATGGATAGGGTCAGCGGAATTAGTAGAGTCTGCGGGCACAATGCCAAGGATATGCTCCAGGGTATCGAGCAGCTCATGCGGCATGGTCGACACCACATGAACCTCGGCGCCGCGACTGGTAAGGCTTGCGAGTAAATCGTCACGATGATACTCGTCAAGCGTCATGCCGTCAGCGTTGAACATGAGCTTAGGCACAAAGAGCATAACCCCCGACAGATCTTGGGGCAGCTGCTCCAAGATGTCACACGCGACGATGAGGCCGGTCACGTCCACGTTGCCGCCGAAGTAGCGGTTCTTGATGGCCGTAACAGTGCCGCCGAGACCATGCGGCGACTCCACAAAGCGCGCCACGGTGTCGCGCGCGCTGGCGCCGGAGAGGCACAGCAGGTGCTGGCTGCGGGCGGCGATGGCCTCGCGGACGCGGGCCAGTCGCTCGGCATCGGTAGCCAGCACGTCGTCGGTCTCGTCCAGATACGAGCGGATCATGCCGATGCCGTCGTAGTACTGCGGGTAACCGTCGTAAAAGTCTGCCTCGGGAGGATCGATGCCAGCGTCCAGATAGAACTCATCGCTCATCTGGAAGGTGTGGCGGCCAAAGCGCTCATAGGCGCGGTCCTGGTAGGGACGGATCATGGCAATGGTCTCGCGCGCTAGCTCGGGCTTGTCGCTGTAGGACCAGCTAAAACGGTTCTGATGCTTGGTAAAACCGAGCGGCACAATGCCCAGGCTTGTGATTTGCTCGTGCTCCTCGCAAAAGCGCAGGGTCTTTTCCAGCTCCTCGCCGTCGTTCATGCCGGGGCACAACACGATCTGCGCGTGAATCTCGATGCCGGCGGCCATGATGGTCTCGAGTACGTCCATGCCTCGCTGAGCGTTACGGCCCATCATACGACGGCGGACGTCGGGGCTCACAGCGTGGACCGACACGTTCATGGGACTCATGTTGCGCTGGATGACGTTTTGCACGTCCTCGTCGGTGAGGTTCGTAAGCGTGACAAAGTTGCCTTGCAAAAAGCTTAGGCGATAGTCGTCGTCGCGAACATAGAGCGTGGAGCGGCCGCCCTTGGGGAGCATGGTCATAAAGCAGAACACGCAGGCGTTGACGCAGGTACGCATGCCGTCGAAGATGGGGCCATCGAACTCCAAACCCCAATCCTCGCCGGGAAAGCGGTCGAGCTCGACGGGGGTGACGGTGCCGTCGCGCGGATCGAATACCTCGAGCTCGACGGTATCATCGTCGGCCTCCCAGAGCCACACGATCATGTCGGTAAGCTGCTCACCGTTGACCGTGAGCACGCGCATGCCCGGCTCGATACCCACATCCCACGCGGGCGATTCGGGACGCACGTTCTTGACGAGCGCGCCCTCACCCGGCTCGGGGTCGCGGCTGCGCCCGTAATCGGCCACCTCGGCGGCGTATGCGGGTACGGTCTGGTCCATGGTTAGCGGCAAAGCTCCTTGATGCGCGTGACGGCGCGTTCGATGTGTTCTTGCGGGGTGGAGGCTCCGGCGGTGATGCCGATGTGGTGAGCGTCGGCAAACCACGCGGCCTGGAGCTCGGAAGCTTCCTCGATGTGATGCGTGCGCTCGCAGGCGTCTGCGCAAATCTGCGCCAGGCGGCGGGTGTTGCCCGAGTTCTTGCCGCCCACGATGACCATGCAGTCGCAGCGGTTGGCAAGTGTGGCTGCTGCCTGTTGACGCTCACTCGTGGCGGCGCAGATGGTGTTGATCACGCGCAGCTCCTGCACGCGCGGGGTGATAGCAGCCACGACCTCGGCGAGGTTCTGCGCAGTCTGGGTGGTTTGCACGACGAGGCCTACCTTGCCCTTGAGCGACAAGGCGGTGGCGTCGGCGGCACAGCTCACGACCTGTGCATCATTGCCGGCGTGGCCCAAGATGCCCTCAACCTCGGGATGGCCCGGCTCGCCTACGACTACCACGCGGTAGCCCTCGCGTACCAGGCGCTCGGCGGCCACATGGACCTTCTTCACGTAGGGACAGGTGGCGTCGACCACGGTAAGGCCGCGCTCGCGGGCAGCATCGATCACTTGCGGCACCACGCCGTGGGCGCGGATGATCACGGTACCGGTTGCGGCGCTATCCAGGTTCTCAGCCAGGCTAACGCCTGCCTCAGCGAGCTCGCGCACCACGATAGGGTTATGGATGAGCGGACCCAAGGTATGGACCTGAGTGCACTCCCCTGCCTGCGGCGCAGCGGCCAGCGCCATATCGAGCGCACGCTGTACGCCGTAGCAAGTGCCGGCGTGGGCGGCGATCTCGATGGTAGGCGCGGTGGCTTGGTCGGACGCGGTCACGGCAGTGTTCGTCACGTTCTCGCTCATGGCTAGAACCTGCCCGGATGCTCGGCGCACAGCTCGTCTCGCATGGCGTAGACGCGGTTCATGGCCTCGGACTCAAACCAGGCCAGGCGCTCCGTACGCTTAAGCCCGGCCGGCGCGTCCGAAAGCGAGACGGCCTTGCCGGCACGAATCCAGCACTTCTTGGGACGCATGAGCTTTTTGCCCGCGGGCGTGATGTCGGACCAGCCACAGATGGCAAGTGGGTTGACGGGCGCCTTGCCCATCTGAGCGATGAGCGCAAAACCGCCATGGACCTCGGGCTTGATCTCGCGCGAGCGGATGCGCGTGCCCTCGGGGAAGATCAGGACGTCCTCGCCGCGCTGCAGCGCATGCTGGGCGGCGCGCAGGCACTTCATGTCGGCGGTGCCGCGCTCCACGGGAATGCCGCCCACGCGGCTAAAGGCCCAGCGTACGATCTTGCTCTTGGCGAACTCGGACTTAAAGATGGGGCGGATGCGGCGCCCGCCAAAGAACAGCGCCGTCTCCACGGCCAAGAGCTCGGCCATCGAGGTGTGGTTGCAGATGACCACGCTGCCGCGTCCGTCCTGGCGCTCAAACAGCAGGTCAGCGTCCTCGACCTTCCAGCGCCACATGAGCTTGGAGAAGGCCCACAGGATGGCCATGACCACGACGACGGTGCCGCGGATGAGCGCCGGGAACTCGGCATAGGGGGCGTTGTAATAATCCTCGGGCGTCTGCTTAAACAGGCGCATGGGCTACCTCCTTTGGTTGATGAGGTCCTCGATAATGCGGACGACCTCGTCGATGGTATGGGCGGTGGAGTCAACGTGCACGGCGTCCTCGGCGGGCACGAGCGGCGCGACCTCGCGGCTGCTGTCAAGCTTGTCGCGCTGCTTAAGGGCGTCGAGAGTCTCGTCGACCTCGGCCTCGAGCTGCTCGGCAGTAAGCGGCTGGGCGTCGTTTTGGTGACGCTGCAGCACGCGGCGGCGGGCGCGCTCGCGCGGGTCAGCGGTCAGGAAGACCTTTACTTGCGCGTTGGGGAATACGACGGTACCGATGTCGCGACCCTCGGCCACGATATCGCGGTCCTCGGCGGCGCGGCGCTGGTGAATGAGCATGGCGGCGCGCACGCCCGGGTAGGCCGAGACCTTGGATACGTTGGCGTCGACCTGCGGGGTACGGATGGCGGCCGAAGCGTCCTGGCCGTCAATGGTCAGGCGCGTGTCCTCGCCGGTGCCGTTGGTAAAGCGAATCTCGATCTGCTCGGCGAGGGCGTCGATGGCCGCCTCGTCGTCCAGGTCGATGCCGCGGTCGAGCGCGGCGAACGTGACGGCGCGATACATGGCGCCCGTGTCGAGCTTGTTAAAGCCCAGCTGGCGGGCGATCTCCTTGGCGATGGTGGATTTGCCGGAACCGGCGGGGCCGTCGATGGCGACGATCATGCAATGCTTCCTTTCGATGGTTGACGTGCTGGTATGGTTCGGGGCGCTGGGGCGCGGCGGGTTGCCTAGCCTGTGTAGCGCTCGCGGTAGGTGTTGCGCTTGGGTGCGGAGCCGTGGCTGCCGTGGTGACGCGTGCGGCTGGCGGGCGTATCTTGGGGCTTGCCGCCGTTGCGCTTGGCGCTCGCCTGCTTGGGCGGGATGCCGCCGGCCTTGAGGATCTGCACCTCGCGGTCGGTGAGCTCGCGCCATGAGCCCTTGGCCACGCCCTCGAGCTCAAGGCCGGCAAGGTTGCAGCGGTGCAGGCGGATCACAGGATGGTGAATCTTGCCCAGCATGCGCTTGACCTGGTTTTTACGACCCTCGCGGATTATGACCTCCACGGCGGTGGTGCCGGGTTTGACGCCCTGGGGAGCTACGGCCTCGGCCTCGCGCGCGTTGATGACGCGGCAGATCGCCGGCTGGCACAGGCCGTCGTCGAGCTCGATGCCGCTGCGGAGTGGTTCTAAGTCGCGATCGGTCAGGTGGCCGTCCACGAGCGCCTGGTAGGTCTTATAGACATGCTTGCTGGGGTGCAGCAGATCCTGCGACAGGTCGCCGTCGGTGGTAAAGAGCAAAAGGCCCGTGGTGTCGCGGTCCAGGCGGCCCACTGGAAACAGGCCCGGAAAGCGGTCGCGCGGGACCAGGTCGGCCACGCAAGGGCGCTCCTGCGGGTCGCTCATGGTGGTGAGGTAGCCGGTCGGCTTGTAGAGCATCAAGTACACGGCGCCCTGGTTGAGCTTGACGGGCATGCCGTCGACCTCGATGTGATCGTGGTCGACATCGACCTTGGTGCCCAGCTCGGTCACGACCTCGCCGTTGACGGTCACGCGGCCGGCGGTCATTAGGTCCTCCGAGCCACGGCGGCTCGCCACGCCCGCGCGCGCCAAAAAGCGCTGCAGGCGCATAGTGTGCGGATAGACGGGCTGGGCGTCGGTGGCGGGTACTGCGTTACCCATGGCGCGCGTCTCCCCTACTTCGTTAGTCCTCGTCATGCAAATCCTCCGAGGTCTCGTCGACGACCAGGGTTTCCAAGTCCTCGACTGCCTCAACATCTTCAACATCGGTATCGAGCAGTTCGCGCTCTTCGTCCAGGTCATCGGCCTGCTCCTCGAGCGTGGACTGAATGCTGCGGCCGCTCAGGCGCTCGCGGATAAACTGACGCGATTGCTCGTCGGGGGCAAACTGCTCCAGGTCGGGCAGGTCGCGGGTGGAGCGCAGACCGAACTTTTCCAAGAAGGCGTTGGTCGTGCCGTAGATGATCGCCTGACCGCGCTGGGGGTCGCGACCGAGCTCGCGCACCAGACCCTTGTCCACGAGCGATGCGATGACGCCGTCGGAATTGACGCCGCGGATGCCTTTGACCACCTCGCGCGTCACGGGCTGGTGGTATGCGATGACGGCCAGGGTTTCGAGCGCCGCCTGCGACAGCTTTTGCGTGTCCCAGCTCAACACATAGGCCTCGACCACATCGTGGTAGGCGGGATGCGTAAACAGGCGCCAGCCGCCGGCGACCTCGCGCAGCTGAAAGCCGCGGTTGGCTTCCTCGTACTCAACCTTGAGCTCGGCGAGCAGCGATGCGCATTCGCCGGGGGCGATATCTAGCGCACCTGCCAGCGCAGGCGCGCTCACCGGATCGCTCGACACCAGCAGCAGCGCCTCGAGGGCGCCTTTGAGGCTGTTTGCCTCCAGCGTGGAAAGGGTTGACATGGTTGCCGCTCCTATTCGGTGAGCTCGGGGCCATCGCCGGGCACGTATGCCTCGGCGCCCTCGACTCGGTTGATGCAGATGGTTCCGAAGATCTCGTCCTGGCTCAGCGTGAGCGAGCCGCGCTTGGCGAGCTCGAGCATGGCCAGGAAGGTAACGACGAGCTGCTCGGTGGTGGCGTCGCCGTCCAACAGCTCGCGGAAGGTGCAGGTTTGGTGCGCCATGGTAAAGCGGTCGACTGAGGCCACGGTCAGGTCGAGCGGAACGCGATGCGGCGCCACGTGCTCGGCCTCCAGTAAGAAGGTCTGGCGCTTGCCGTCCAGGTCGGCGCAGATGACGGCCAGGCCGCGCAGGGTGATGCCAGCCAGGTAGTCGGGCATGAGGCCCAAAAACTCCGGGTCGGGGCCGGCCACACGCGGATGCATACGGCTTTCGGCCTGCATCCGCGCGCCAAGGGCTGCCGCCGCGCCCTTAAACTGCTTGTAAGCAATCAGGCGCTGAATCAGGACCTCGCGCAGGGCGTCGCCGTCGAGCGTACTGAGCTCCTCGAGGTCTTCGTCGAACTCGTCATCGTCGTCATCGACTTTGCGCGGGGCCTCCTGCGGTACCAGAGAGGCGGCCTTGATGTCCAAAAGGGTTGCCGCGACCAGCAAAAAGTCGCTCGCCACGTCCAGGTCCAGCGCCTCGATGCGCTCGGCCTCGGCAAGGTACTGCTCGGCCACCTCGCTAATGGAGATGGCGCCGATATCTACTTTTTGGCGGGTTACCAGCTGCAGCAGCAGGTCGAACGGTCCGCTGTAGACCTGCGTCGACACGCGATACGACATCTTCGACCTCCTTTGACGGCGCCTTCGCGGCGCGGTTTGGGTGCATGTTACGACCGTTTTGCACGGTCGACCTGTAAGTTTACCTTAGATGCCGGCGATTGCGAAGTTGAGCAGCTGCTCAGCGAGCGGATACACGGTAACGTCGAAATAGCGGCCGATCACGTCGATGCCGGTCCACATGGGCAGCAGATACAGAACCATGATGAGGATGGGCATGGCGTATTGCTGCAGGTGGTAGTAGTTGTTGAGCGCCTTGCCTTTGAGGAAGGGCACGATGATCGACGAACCGTCGAGTGGCGGGATCGGGATGAGGTTGAAGAACGCGAGTGACAGGTTGACCACGATAAAGGTGGCGCCGAAGTTCATGATCTGTGACGCCAGGGCAAAGGACATGTTGGTATAGAGGCTGCCATATGCCGCGTGCATGAGGGCGGCAGCGAGGCACGCGAGCGAGATGTTCGATGCGGGGCCGGCTACGCTCACCAGGACCTCGTCGCGCTTGGGGTGCTTGAGGTTGTTGAGGTACACGGGCACGGGCTTGGCAAAGGCGAACACCGGTCCTCCGGCGGCGAGCATGAGCAGCGGCAGGATGATAGTGCCAAACGGGTCGATATGGTTGAGCGGGTTGAGCGAGACGCGTCCGCGCGAACGCGCCGTCTTATCGCCGAGTGCCCAGGCCGCCGCGGCGTGTGCGCTCTCGTGGATCACGATACCTATGATAACGGCGACGGCGCTGGCGAGCAGATTCATGATGTAGCTGCTGGACATGGCGCTCCCCTAGCGGACGCGACACGAGGCGCGCGTGAGCAGGTAGTCGGCTACAAACAGGATGACGGCCACGATGGCGTAATCCAAGCGGAACACACCGCCAAAGGGCGACGTGATGACGCCGTAGCCGGCGATGGCGCTCGGCAGCGCGCGCGAAAGCTCAACGACAAAGCCCACGATCTGCAGCTTGGCGGTGAGGCCGCTAAAACACAGCAGCACGGTCATCGCACTCATAAAAATGCCGCAGATGCGACAGGCGATGGCGATGATGCTCATCGCCACGGCAGCGGCCTTACGAGAGTTCACGCGCGGTCTCCTCTTCGATCTGGGTGGAAAGCTCCAGCCATTCGTCCTCGAGCTTGGGCAGCTCTTGCTTAAGGCCGTTATATTCCCCCAGCGCGGCGTTGAACTTGTCTTGATCGGCATAAAGCTCTTCGCTCGCCATCAATTCCATAAGCTCGTCATAGCGAGCACGCTTTTTGTCGAGCTCCGTCTCGATCTTCTTGAGCTGGTTACGCACGCCCTTGAGCTTTTTGTTGAGCGCAGCGCGGGCTTGGGCCTCGGCGCGCTTTTGCTCCTTGGTCTTTTTGCCCTCGGCAGGCTTAGGCGCCGCGACGGGGGTGTCGGCCTGGGCAGCGCTGGCCTTGGCGGACTTGGTCGTGGCCGGCGCGCTCTCCGTGGACGCCTCGGCGGCGGCGCGGGCTGCGAGGTCCTCGCGCTTGTAGAGGTAGTAGTCGTAGTCGCCGTCGTAGACCGTGACTTGTCCGTCGCGGATGTCGATGACGCGGTTGGCCACGGCGCGCACCAGGTGTTCGTCGTGGCTGATCAGCACGATGGTGCCGGGGAAGTTTTGCAGGGCGTTCTCGAGCATGTCCACCGAGTCGATGTCTAGGTGGTTGGTGGGCTCGTCCAGGCACAGGAGCGCCTCGGGGGCCACGAGCATCTTGGCCAGGGCCAGACGCGCTTTTTCGCCGCCGGAGAGGACGCGAACCTGCTTCTCGATGGAATCGTTGTCGCTAAACAGGAAGGCGCCAAGTAGGCTGCGCTGCTGTGGCACGGTCCACTTGGGCGTGACGGTGTCGATCTCTTGCAGGACGGTATTGGACTCGGTCATGCCCTCGAGTGCGTGCTGGGCGTAGTAGGCCACGCCCACGTTGGTGCCCAGGTCCCGGGTGCCGGTGGTGGGCGGCTCCAGGCCGGCGAGGATCTTCATGAGCGTGGACTTGCCA
The DNA here is from genome assembly GCF_003467145.1 of Collinsella sp. AM44-11. NCBI lineage: Bacteria > Bacillati > Actinomycetota > Coriobacteriia > Coriobacteriales > Coriobacteriaceae > Collinsella > Collinsella sp. AM44-11. The sequence continues at coordinate 146,610 of NZ_QSFE01000001.1, read as the reverse complement.
GCGCCGTTGGGGCCGACGAGCGCCACGTGCTCGCCGCGGTAGAGCTTGAGGTCGATGTCGCTGTAGATGTGCTTGTTGCCGTAGGACTTGGAGACGCCCTCCAGGCCCACGACCATGTCGCCGGAGCGCGGCGGGTCAGGGAACTTAAAGTCGATGTGCTTGTGGCCCTCGGGTAGGATGACAAGCTCCTTTTTGATCTGCTCGATCTTGCGGATGCGCTCCTGGGCCTGGGCTGCCTTGGTGGGCTTGTAGCGGAACTTGTCAACGAAGACCTGCATATGGGCGATGTCGCGCTCCTGGGCGGCGCGCTTGGCGCGCATCTGCTCCAGGTTGTCCTCGCGCTGCTTGAGGTAGCTGCTGTAATTGCCGGTGTAAGTGGTCACGCGACGGTTTTCGAGTGCGGCGACGTGGTCGACGCAGGCGTCCATAAAGGCGCGGTCGTGGCTGACGATGAGGACGGCGCCGTCGTAGTTGGCGATAAAGCCGCGCAGCCACTGGACGCTTTCGAGATCCAGGTGGTTAGTGGGCTCGTCCAGAAGCAGCAGGTCAGGATGGCGCAGGAAGAGCTTGGCGAGCGCGATGCGCATCTGCCAGCCGCCCGAGAACTCGGAGCATGGGCGCTCAAAGTCAGTGACCTTAAAGCCCAAGCCGGACAGGATCTTGCGGGCGTTGCTCTCGAGCTCGTAGCCGCCCAGGTGCTCAAAGCGGTCCTGGACCTGGCCGTATTCGTTGAGGAGTGCGTCGACGTCCTCGCCCTGCTCGGAGAGCTCGGTGATTTGGGCCTGCAGCTCGTTAGCGCGCTCGCCCATGCGGCGGATTTCCTTGGCGGCGGCCATGACCTCGGCGAGGATGGTGGTGTCCTTTTGTTCCAGATTAGTTTCCTGCTCTAGGTAGCCCACCTGGCAGTCCTTTGCGTACTGGACCTGGCCGGAGTCGGGACTGTCGATGCCCATGATGATTTTGAGCATGGTGGTTTTGCCGGCGCCGTTGGGGCCCACGAGCGCGAAGCGCTCGCCGGGGTTGATCTGGAAGGACGCGCCGCTAAAGAGGACGCGTGCGCCGAAGCTTTTTTCGATCTTGTCGACCAGGAGGATCATGGTGCCGCCTTTGACCTTGTGTGCCTATATGAAAAAAGGCCCCAACTTGCGTTGGAGCCTCATTCAATGCTCGGGTGGAGACGAGGGGGATCGAACCCCTGACCTCTTGACTGCCAGTCAAGCGCTCTCCCAGCTGAGCTACGCCCCCGTGCGAAGAAGTACTATACGGGAACTCGGACGGCGATGCAAGGGCATTTTTGGAAAAACTTTCCGGGGGCGCGGGCGCCGGAGTCCCGCGGGGCCGCGACGGCGGAGACCGGCGCCCGCGGGGCGCGCCCCGCGGGCGGGCGGCGCTGCCGCCGCCCTCCCATCAGGCTCCACTCCGGTCGCCCCCGGGATCCCCGCCACGAAACCGGCCCGTCTACTACGTTTGGGCGACATCCCCCGACCATGGCGTCTCGGGCAGAAATAAAACCGCAGGTAGACGGCCTGCGGTTTTCGCGAAATACGGGGTATGGTGGAGGGGTCGGGGTTAAACGTAGTAGATGGGCCGGTTTCGTGGCGGCGGCATCGCAGGCAGCCGACCGAGGGCACCCGGAAATGAGCAAGCAGGCTATTTGCAAGTGAAAACTAATGCCATGAAAAAGAAAACAGGCCAGACATATTGCCTGACCTGTTGAAAAACCTGGTGGGCCCTCCGGGATTCGAACCCAGAACCCAGGGATTATGAGTCCCCTGCGCTAACCGTTGCGCCAAGAGCCCTTATAAAGTGGCGCTTGCAGTTGGGGTGGCAGAACGGCCTCCAACGCTTTGAACCACGATGTGAAATACTACCATGCGCGCGGCACCCGTTCAACGCACGATCTTGTCGACCAGGAGGATCATGGTGCCGCCTTTGACCTTGTGTGCCTATATGAAAAAAGGCCCCAACTTGCGTTGGAGCCTCATTCAATGCTCGGGTGGAGACGAGGGGGATCGAACCCCTGACCTCTTGACTGCCAGTCAAGCGCTCTCCCAGCTGAGCTACGCCCCCGTGCGAAGAAGTACTATACGGGAACTCGGACGGCGATGCAAGGACATTTTTGGAAAAACTTTCCGGCGGCATCGCGGGCAGCCGACCGAGGGCGCCCGGAAGTGAGCAAGGCACCCGTCTAACGACCGATTTCCAGCCAGTTGCATAGTACGTTGGCTCGCAACTCCATTTCCGTCGTCTTTTGCGCCTTAGTTTTGCACCTATAGCGTAATTCCAAGCGCGAGCAAAGACTTCTCACGATCGCATCAAGCTGCTCGGCATCGTTAAGCATGTCGTGCGTAACCAGGAAGACGTCATACCCCATACTTTGCAGCGCCGTCATGCGTTTGGCATCGTGGTCGAGCACGGCGCCTGATCCGTGGATGACCTCTCCCTGAATCTCCACGATGTCCGCCTTCATTATGGTTGGATTCACGATTACGATATCCCCGTAGCAGACTTTTTGCCCTGCAATGCTCTGCGCCGATGCGGTAAGCGGCGTAAGGTCGTTAACATAAACGTTACGAAAGCCGGCACCGCCGCGAGAGCGAGGAAGCGATAGCAATAAAATTGCTGCAACTTCAAGCGGAGAAGCTGCTATACCTGTCACCAGCTGCGCGGCGTTGTAAAACTTTGTACCCCACTTTCGTCTTTTCATCTTACTGGCGTACTCATGAAGCTCGTGTAATTCGATGAGCGGCTTCCTCATCCAGAGCGAAGTGCCCTTTAGCCTTGTGACCTCCTTCGTCTTCTTTTGTCCGTTGGGCCCCTTCCTATTTACCTGTTCTTTGGCATTTATGCGCACATAAACGCGTTTCCATTGTGGTTCGTCTTGGCTTTCATCGAGGTCAAAGAGGGATTCGGTGGTTGCATTCTCGGCAGCCTCATTGGCTTTGTCTAGTTCCGCCTCTGCTGCTGCGGTGGGCTCAAAGACTGAGAACCATCCGCAGAATTCGTACATGGCAAGGACAAGATCGGTTGGAGATACAAAGCGCGCCATGGTAAATAGCGTCACAAGTGGATTGGTAACCCTAAAGCTCATCGCGGTTTCCAGCGTGCTATCTACCTCCGAAGCATCATCACAGTGGATTGTTGTCCGTAATCCCGAATGGTAGTTAACGCCACCGGGCACTGTTGTGGTAATAATCGGAGTTTTGAGGACGTCGACTACAAAGGGCGATTGAGATAGGGCTCGCCAGCCGTCTTCTGGGCTTGGCAGTCTTGGGTAGAGGTCGCGGACCTGCGGTGGGCAGCGCCAGTAGCGGAACGCGGTGTTTGCACAAATGATCTCGTCCATATGGGCCTCCCCTAGCTTTGGCTGCGTGCCGTTACGTTTGCAGGTAGACCGATTATCAATGGCGGCATCATGCGGGTAAGTACCGGAAGCTGACCAAATGCTGACCAATAGCTTGACGCATTTCGCCTAAAGATCGCCGTGTGGCACAAATCTGCTAGCAGGCGTTCTGGGGCCGTGGTTCCTATCTCCACATTTGTACGTGAATCCCATGGTAAATTCAATGAAAGAGCGCATGAGCTTTATGCAAAACGCGCGATGACGTCAGCACATGAGAGATCAGCTAGAAACGCGTTTAAATTTTTCGATTCGAGTTTGGTGTCAAGCTTGGCGTCAAAAAGAAAAAGGCCAGAGACTTAACACCTCTGACCTGTTCTTTAGATGGTGGGCGATACAAGATTCGAACTTGTGACCCCATCCGTGTGAAGGATATGCTCTACCCCTGAGCCAATCGCCCGTCGCCTTTCGGCAAAAGAGATACTATCATAGCCGCGCGTGGTTTACCAAGAACTTTTTGCCCCCGATTTTAAATTCGTGGATGCTAGCTAAGCCAAAGCAACCAAAGCAATAGGTAAAACTGCAGCTAAACCACCATTTACAGCTTTATCCACGAAGTCTCAGGGCGGCAGATGAGTCGCGCGTTGTTGTAGGCCATGTCGAGCGTGAGGCAGGTGCGCGCGGCGTAGAAACCGTCCTCGCGCTGGATGGTCAGCGCTAGCTCGGGTTTGTCACCGGTTAGGCACAGCGGCAGCAGCAGTTGGATCCGGCCGCCGTAGAACTGCGGCACGGCGAGCGTGTAGTTGGCGGCGGCGCGGCGGGCGGCTTCGACGACGGCGCCCTCAAAGGCACGGCGCAGCAGCAGCGAGTTGTCCTCCCCCATCAGGCTAGCGGGAATACGCGTAAGGTTCTCCTCGTCGCCCAGAATGTGGTCGATGTTGGAGCGGATGGGCAGGCGGTAGTCAAAGACCAGCTCGGAGGGGTCCTCGGCAAAGCGCACGCGGCACGGCAGGTACTCAAACGAGACCAGCATGGGGTCGCTCTCCTTAAAGAAGCCCTTCAAAAACCAGCGCTGGCGCGCGTCGGGCTTGGTGTTGGGCTCAAACAGGCCGTAGATGGTCTCGTAGCGACGCGTGTACAGGCCGGTATTGAACAGGCAGCGGTCATCGTCGAACACCAGCGGCAGGTTGGACGGCCCGGTCTGGTCCACGTCGCGCTCGGTCAGGAACACCGCGCGGCTAAACGAAAACGACAGGTAGTTTTTGAGGATGCGGTTGCCGGGACCCCAGTCCTCGGGGTCGGCGAGATCGGCCAGACGGTCGTAGCAGGTCTCGGGGCAAAACGCAAACTCGTAGACATTGCTGCACAGGGTGCTAGGGAGTTCCATGTGGCGTCCAATCAATTCATTAACCGGCGTGCGGATGCTTAGATTCTATACGAGCGACAGATCGCCCGTGCCCGCAACGAATCCGCAGCGCAGCTCTTCGGCTAGCTCGCTGTTCGTGCGGCGACTGGAAACGAGGTCCTGGATCCAGGCGTAGTACTGGTTGTCCTTTGGTTCGGGGCTGTCAGACAGCACGACCGGAGTGCCTGCGAACCTTAAGACGGACAACGCAAAGACAAGGCTGGTTCGTTTGTTACCGTCTTCAAAGATGTGGTCCTTGACCATGTGCTCGGCCGCGTAGGTGACCTGGTCAAAGATGTCTGTGAAGCGATCGGCCGGCGATTGACCGAATATCGTACAGAATGCACCCGCAAGCACGGACTCGACGCGTCCAAGCTCAAGCGCGGCCCGGTCGCCTGTGGCGTCGGTTGTATAGCAGCGCCCGACCGTCATCAACGTGCTGTGCAGGCGCATCACGGCCGCGGCCATATCTTCGAGCGAACCGGCATCATCGAGCACGAGCGGCGCGAACGGATGCGCTCCCCGCTTCGTGTCCGCCATCATGAGTTCTCCAAGAGCCTGAGCGCGTTGGGCATGTTCGAAATGGTCAGCCGAATAGCTTCGTCGATTGACGTGGTGCCGCCGAGCAAAATCGGTGATGCTGAATTTGCCACGTGCGCAGTTGAATGATCTTCTTGAGCAACGCAATCAGCGCCGTCATCTTGTTGAACATAGCTCCAAGGCATGTCTGACTCCTCTATAGCTTTACAGACGAAATAGCCTGCGAGTCGTACTCCAGAGCAATCGGTTGCCAGACGAGGTCTTCGATGGTGCAGTTTAGGGTGTCTGCAAGCGCCAATGCCGAGGAAACCGAGGCGCGGCGTAGGTCGAGCTGGTTCTGCTCGTAGAGTTGTATGGCGCGAAGCTTAACCCCCGATTGGGCGGCGAGCTGTTTTTGCGTTAGTCCGGCAGCCTTTCGTGCCGCCTTGAGGCCCTTTTTGTCTGCCTGGGCGTTGTTCCATTTTTCGATGACAATCTGGGCGAATTTATCTTCGGAGGCCTCGTGGAGCGGATGGTACGAGCCGATGATCCAATCGAGCGGAGCGACTTCGAGTAGCTTATTAAAGCCCAAGCTGCTCATCCATTGCGAATAGGCCATAACCCACCCCGCCCAATACTGAGGCGAACGGTCGAACGGATAGGTCTCCCTACATCTGACGGGGGTCAGTCCCGCATGGGCGATAATATCGCGCGCGAGCTCGTCGCCCGCCATGCCGCAGACGACGCGAGGCATACCGCGCTCAAACTGTTTCATCTCAAGAGCGTTCGACATGATCGCCGTCAACTCGGCTGGAGTCAGCCCTTGGTCACAGAGAGCAAAATCGACCGCCTCGCCCAGCGTTCTCATTGCATCCTCGAGATACATCTCACTGTAGGCGTGGGTCATCGCCCGTCATCCCCTCTCGAATGATATCGACGATACGTATTCCCTCAAACGGGTTTTCGGCAAGGAGCTCCCGATACTGCGCCCTTGCCGCTTCATCTCGTTCCTTGGCCAATGGACCATACAGAGCTTGCTGCGCACGTTCAAATCCAGCAAAACGAATGCTCTTAAACGCACGCTCGCTTTTGAGCACAATCTGCTCCCCCAGGTTACCGAGCCTCATAGATCGTCCAAGCTGATTAACGGTGATCGTATTGTTTACAAAAGCTCTGGCATAGCTAAAGTACGAGTCGTCCGCACGCCACCCCCTTATTACGTCGCAAGTGCTCGTCTGAGGTAGAAAGTGATCATGGAGATATTCGCACGCCCCCGCGGCAATGGCGGTATCTTTGCGAAAAGAACGATGCTCAACGAGCAACGCTATCCAATGCAGGACGCAATATTGCGGCGATAGCAAGTCAAGAACTTTGAGATCGGCTATATCGAGTTCATAGCGATTCGCAAAGCCATCGGCATCGCGCGAGCATGCCCATTCCCTTGCAAGGTCGAGGCTCTCTGTGCAATAGAATCCCTGTCCATAGTCGTTATGGATTTTCCCCAGGCCAAGCTGGGGAGTCTCAATGATTATCTGAGAACCATGCCACAGTTCCACGCGAGTCTCCTAACAGGTATCGCTCTAGCGATAGTATAACATACTATCGCTAGAGCGATACCTGTATTCAAATAGCAAGAGGGTGTCTGGAACCGAGTTTGAGTTCAATACTGACTTCTAAGGCTCGCCGTGTCCGGAAGTATGCGACAAAACTCAGACTTGCTGATCACGCCGGAGCACACTAACGCCTCGTCCTGCTTACAGAGCTTCATAGACACGCACCTCATCTTGCTCGATGCTTTTGCGGAATGCCGGGCGCATGTGCTCTGGTGGGTTGGTGACGATATCAACCTTTCGCCCAAGTTCCCTCTCGAGCTCATGGGAGAGTTCGTAAAGCGTGCCGAAAGTCATAGTGTTGCCGCATACTAGGCGCAAGTCAATATCGCTATCGGGCGTTTGTTCGCCTCGGGTAAATGAGCCAAATAAATAGGCTTCGCTGACGTCGTATTGAGCCAGCACGCGGGAGGCGACGGTGGATATGTCGGAAGGCGAAATCATGGGATATTTTCCGTTCAACAGTAGAACGTCAGGGGGCCAGCGCCGAAACCGCCGGTCCGGCTTTTTGCCGTTCTGCAAGCTCGAAGATAAACGGAGCGTTTGATCTAATAAATTCTGTCAAGAAATTGAGGTCATCAGCAGTAAATCCTTCGACGTTGAACCATTTGACCGCAGGCAAGAAGCAATCCGCATGGTCAAAGCCAAAGTCAACCGGGCGTTCGACGGCTACGCGAACGGTTCCGTCTTCTCTTGTCTCTGAGTAGGCAAACTGAGTGCCGTCATCAAGCTGAACATAGCTCCAAAGCATGTTTGCCTCCTTATGTTTACATCCGAGTATAATGAGCAGACTAGATGGTTTGGATGTCCTTGTAGAACAAGTTTGTCATAAAGACATTTTTAGAATTTATGCAGACCCTCCGAAAAAGAAGATGCCCTCAACCCAAAGAGATTGAAGACATCTTATCAGTGGGCTTTCTTTTGATTCCGTTGGTCGCGCCCTACGACCAATTTCTGATTTTAAGTATGTTCAGGTAATGAAGGAAATGAGTGAGATTTCGAAAATGAGTTTGGCAGAATTAGGCAGAGTCAAATAACGAATGCCTCGTGTTATTTCTTACCCTTTGTTCGGAAGCAGAAGCTTGGTATATATCTGGAAGACAGTAAGAAGAAATAGGTCTTCCATGGTCTCGATTCTCTCGCCATCGAAACCGCCGGGGCACCCGTAGTACCTATTGTTGGCCTCGTCACCAGAGCCGTAGGTTGCCGCGTAGAATGCAGCGGTCGACGCGAATCGGCAGGCCTCTATCTCGGGGCTCGATTCGAATTGATAGTCATTTTTTAGATAGGAAATGGGGGCGAAGGAAGCGTCCCTCGATTCGAAGGCCTCGGAAAGGACCTTACGGATAAGGTAATCGTACCCCGGGGTACAGCTATCAGGGGGCAGGAACGAAGAGTCCAGGCACTCGGGAAGAAGGTTAACCCGAGGTTCTGGCAGTCTCTCCCCCGCATACCTTTCGAGGCTGTGAAGCACGTATTTCCCATCATCATAAAGAACAGATTCATCTTTTGGGAAGCGGTCACGGAGGACGGCTTCGACTGCGGCGATGCAACGGACGAACAGGTCTTCCTCTCCCCTGACCCGCAAGTCAAGACTGCAGTATTTAAGAATCAGATTCTGCACCTCCGGCACTAGGCAGCAGAATCCCCAATACATCTTACGTGAATAATGGAAAAGATCATTGTGCATGGCGGCAACGGCGCAAAGCGGTATTAGGCCTCTGTCGGCGTAATGGTTCGAGATGAACTCAATCGCTCGTGCCTTATTCCCTTCGGCGTGCCTACGCTCATCCCTCTCGTCCTGACGACGTTCGAATACTTCCATGCGCTTGCTCTGATATATTTGTATAAAGGCGATAACAATTGTCGCAGCTAAAGAAAATACCGAGCATATAAATTCAGGCATCGTGCTTCTCTCCAATAGAATTCTTATACAAAATCCAGTAATCACGCGATCCAATTATTGAGCATTTTTACGCATAGGGCGTTTGCTTTGATCGGAGCCATTTCATTATGAGCTTGTGCGAGTCTAACGGAATATTGGTGAGCCTATAAGGACTGGTTAAATCAAGCCATCTTTCGTCGACGAATCGGCGTCATCTGACAATGCATGAGGAGAACGTTGATAGATATACACCATCGTTTAAGCTCACTGGATTAGTTCTTGATAAGATGCGAAGAATAGCAGCAAGGAGATGATTGTATGGTTCGGCGAATCTCTAAATCGGAAATTGGCGGCGCACTTGAGCAGTGGCATGTCGGTTCATTAATGAAATTTGTTACGCAGAGAGTTTATGCGGAACAACTTATCCAGGGAATCCCCTACCTGCAGGCGGTTGATGAATTTAGATCAAAAGAGGCGGGAGATGGAAGGTCTGATGCCTACGAGGGTCTCCTTACAAGTTTTATGTCTGTTGGTTCAAGTCGTGCAATTTACTGCATGACGGCACTTGAAGATTCGAATTATCAATTCTTCCTACAGAGTAAGGATGGGCGGCGCATTAGAGACGAATTTTCAAATAGAGGCGCTGCAGTTTTGATTAAGGATCCTGTCGAGTTTTTGCTTCGATTTCAGGAAGCGGAACCTGAAGGTATCAATTTTGGACTGGTTTCTTATGACGGAGACATATTTGAGCCCAAGGTGGCGTTATCCAACTTTAAGCAGGCAGCCAGTGAAGTTACTTTCCACAAGAATCGTGCATATGAATATCAACATGAGTTTCGAATCGTCACTGGCCACGACTGCGATATCGACTTTAAATAGGAGGACAGGGATGGTGTAACGCACAACGTGTTCAACGGTTACATTCCCTATCAGGGTTTGAGACTTGGCTCCCTTGATGACATTGCTGAATTGCTTACCTTTCAGTGAGCGTCTATCGACAACGTTAAAAGGCGCGAGTTGAATTATGTTTCACTTATAAGGGCGGAGGATCCAGCATGAGCAAGAACAAAAGCGACCAGAACGCGCACGAAGAGCAAGTGTTCAATGATGTTCTTAAGCTATCGATGGCCTCGGGTGGATACAAGAAGAAAGCTGCCTTGAAGGTAAGTGGATCTATTAACGCAGGCAGCGAGTGCCCTGATATTGTTATTACCCGCGAAAATGGATCCATTGTTGGTTTGGAACATTTTAGAATCGACCATAACATCAAACATGGTCGAAACGCTCAATCAAAATCTGCTGAGCTCACATCGGTAATGAAAGCTGACTATGAAAAGCTGGTGCCAAGGCTTAAAGCCGACGACGTATCGTCGGAGGAAATGGCAAGTTTAGTCGCAAACTATGTCTCAGTGGCCAAATATTATCAAAGCTGTGCATGTTGCGATGATTTGACGCGCTCTCTAGATGCTCGGTTGTTTGGTGAAAAAGCAGGTCATGCTCGCAAATTGCCTAAATACCGCAATCACCTTACTGAACTTAGTGGTGATGATGGACGCATTGAATTGGGCTATTTAATTGAAATTCATTCAGATTTTCAGGGATTATTCATGCACGATGGAACAAGAGTGGCCCGCCTCGACAGTGGGCAATGCCCACTTTATGCGGAAATTTACGATCTTCTATTCAGGGCATCTTGTGAGGTCGATTGGATCCTAATGGGTTTTTACCCATGCTTGACTGACCAGATTGCAAATGCCGCCATCATAGATTGCCGTAATAATATGTTTAAGGAGAGCTGCCGCAGGCAGCGTCTTAAAAGAACGGAATATTTAGGTCTAGGTAAAACGGAACCCTTTCTCAAGCAAAGTAGAGTCGGAGAATCAGAAATTGAGCTTTGCGGAGATAAAGTAAATATCAAAATTGAAAAACCCGCTGAAGGGATTTCCCCTGAGCTCCTATTTTGCACTGCGATAAATGATGCTGCAAGAGCATTAAATCTTGATAGAAGCGGCGAAACGTATACAGCAACGATTTCTGTTCAACTGATTTACGAACTCGTGCGGATGAGGAGCAAGGGGATTCGAGGCATTGTGACAATTTACGATGTTATGCGGCTGCTTTTAGAAATTGAGTGGGCTGTATTAAAACAAGAGATTGACAGCTTTGGCGTACGGTACAACATTTCCGAAACACCAGACTTTTGCTTATAGACAATCCGGGATGTCACTAAGAAACCAGCTCATACAGCTCACCAATGAGTCCGGTTTAATATTTGCCCGCTTTAGCACCGTCGAATATTGCGAGGCAACTCTGATGGTCTTTCGCTTGGGCACCAGGGTCGACAAAGATCCCGGTGCCCTTTCGTTGCCTTCAGTCTAACCTGCGACATTATTGAATGCTTTTCTCATTCATGTGGACCTGGGTCGCATGTCACGATTCAGCCCATGATCACGTCCGTATGGCCTCTGCCTTCGATAATTGGGTGCCTATAGACAAACACGCAAATAGTTATACCTTGTGAATGTCTCTTTCTTCCAAATGGCAGCTATCTCAACAACGACATGCGGCAGCTAGAAGCACTGTAGCAAGCAGGAAAAACGTAAAGGAGACTGCGATCCAGTTGCTGTCGCCGGTCTTGGGGAGTGTCGCTGCGGTCGCGCTGGTGGCTTTAGGCTTGGACGGCGCAGGCACCGTGGTCTTGGTCACCCTCGTCTTGGTCGTTATGTTTGTCTTGGGCGACGTAGCCGCAGGCTTCATTGCGGGAACCGTCGTTGGCTCCGTACCGGGTTGCTCTGCAGCGGGACCGGCGCCACCATCAGGCTCGCCCGTCCCGCTGCCCGGCACGTCGCGTCCATCGGTCTCCCCCGCCGGAGGCGTGGCGACATCGGGCTCAACCACCACATGCGGTGCCACCGCACCGGAGGCGTCCACCATGCCGCTAGCACCAAAAGCCCCACCAGCAGGCGTCACAAACCGCGCGGACACTAGCGACCCACCCGTGCACGCAACGCCGCCGTCGGCACCGGTCGCATCAAGCCACGAGGCGTCGACGGAGAGCCGACAGCTGGCCGCGCCATCGCCAATGCCCGCGTCCTGCAGATACGCGCCGTAGGCGCGCACGCCCGCTCCGGACCCGGCGCCCGCGGCAACGACGCGCCCGCCGCCGCGCACGGCCATGTCGCCAGCGATCACGCCGGCGACCGCCTCGTCCGTAATATCGGCCCCGTCCGCCCGCGCATCGACTGAGCAGCCGTCCACCACGAGCGCCTGCGAGACGTGGATCCCGCACTGCGAGCCCGTCGCCGTCAGGGACCCGGTGCCGCGAAACGTCAGGTTGCCCCACACCTCCATGCCGCACAGCGTGATGTCCGCATCGGGCGCATGCGACTCCGTCACGGAGTTTTGCCCGGCAAGCGTCAGCACCAGGTCGCCCTCGGCGCCGATGGCCTCGCCCGCGTAGCCGTTAAGCTCCAGGTGGTCGGCATCGGTCCAGGCCCAGCCGGGGCCCGACACGCCCGGCTCGCAGTACGTCGCGCCCGCGATGATGAGGCTCTCCGCGCCCGCGGCATAAGAAGGTCCGCCCAGCAAAACGCATAGGCAGGCCACGGCAACAAACGCAATGTAATGACGGCTGGTGTAGGACTCGGCAGCAAACATACCCGCTCCGATCTTCGCAGGAGCCAATAGAATGTGCACCAGAAAATGCCCTGGTAGCAGCAGCTATTAGTGTATCGAGATCAGACTATGGGCGAGGAAGAAACCCCGAGATCGATTCCCGAAATTAGGTGTAAATCGTTTTGCCAATCGGTGAAAGGAAGGAGTCTCGCCACATCAATTGATGCTACGCTTACCATGATCTGCTTAAAAAGCAACTCGATTTATACGCCGACGATAACCTCACGGTCAAATTATAGTATCGATTCCGCGTCGGTTTGAGTCTTGGGCATTTCCTCGCAACCCTTTAGGCAAATAAATATTCTCGTGAAAACAAAAGTGTTATAAAGCAGGGATTTCGTTTCGCACACTATTCGAAACGAGAGAGCTAAATACATAAAACAGATGAGCACTTCAACATAATAATCGCAGCAAATCACTGCAGTCAATTTTAAAAACGTAGTTTGATCGATTAGAGAGATCAAAAGGCTCAACGTAAATGCTGTTGCAAATAAAACAAGCGCGTTCTCGTAGTAACGAAGGAAATTCAACAGTGGGTTACCTTCTTTTGAAGCCAGCCCATGAATATACGCACCATCCAGCAGACTGAAAAAGATTGCAAAGATTGAGAGCGCAACTCCGAATAACCCCAAAAACACATCCTTTAATGTCATGGACAAATTCACAATTAACTCAACGGAATTCGGAGCATTAAGCATATTTAGTGAAAGAACCAAGGAGATAACTGAAACTCCAATGGAGATTGGCAGGTTTCCTTTTACGGGCTTTAACTCGTGCAGTGCACCACTGATTAATTCGCCAACACTTCTTACTTCAGCAAATTGGGAAAGAACGTCAGGCATTAAGAGACCCTTCTAAATTTTATTAACGAGTAATTCAAGGATATTGAGCGCTTTGTAATAGAAGGCTGCATTATCTTCACTTGCTTCAGGTAGATAATTGCGTTTCATGCAGTAGTCTGCAATTCTCTTGTCGTCGTCACCGCTTAGATTTCCAGTACTTGGAATCTGAAGCTCAGAACCAAGCTGATTGTCAGTAATTTTGACTTTTGTTCCATCAGATTTTTCACCAGTTACCGTTGCTGAGGCGACGCCAGAGGCAATGCTATCCTGGAAAAGGTCAGAAATCCCCTTAGCTGATTTAGGAGAATTGAAAGTTAAATTTCCCGTTTTTGAGTCAACCGAATTCATTGCGGAACGTACACACGCTAGTATCGGTCCTGGATCAATATCATTGTTTAAAACCAAAAATCGAAGATTAATTGACTTTATTTTCGCAAATTCGTTGATAGTCTCATCAATACTATCAGGCAAGGGCATGTTAACAATATTAATTAGAGCATTAGGAAGTTGAGGCAAGCCTGTCTTATCCCTTTCTCGGTTAGCCTCGCGAGTGTAACGATCGACAACTTTCCTCAAAACGGCTTGAAAACTCTTGAGATTGGGGCTATGACCCTCATTCTTGATAAGGATCATTCTATGGCTCTTGAGATAGATAATAAATCGAGAATATGGAGCGGTTGGGACGGAGCTTGGAGATGGAACGAGCTCATTATCGACAACGATAGTCCGCACCCGGTAATAAGTTTCACGAATCAAATTTCCCGTGAGAACATATTCTGAATTTATTAGCTTTAGCTCAACATCTGAGAAATAGCTGACATTTTTGGAGGTACGAACTTTCTGTTCGTTGCAGAACGCTGGATACAAAATGTCTTGGAAGTGGGTCAACATGGGGTCATTATCTGGCCCATATGTAATGTTGAAATTTGCAATACTTAGTTTTTTCACTTCGTCCATATGCATCCCTTAAATAACAATTATTGCGCGGGCACTCTTGTTTGTCGCGCAATATTTTAGTTCATATAAGCTTAAGGTCTGCGCCATGACAAACGCTTCATATTGTGGATGTTTGTCAAATAATGCCTTCGAATATGCAACTCAAAGAAAGGTAAAGGCGCTAAATCGTCTCGTCAGCCTCGTTCATCAGTCGGTTTCAGATATAGATGAGTTTTTCGCTCTTTAGGAGTTGATTAAAAACACGGTCGAGATCTTCATCGTTTTGTATTGTGACGTTGCACGGCTCGGCCTCTTTGAACTTATAACGGTCATGGATCTTTTCAAGATCCTTGCACACGCCTCGGTCGATGGAAATGACGGCAGGGTACGACGGATCGAATTCAATGGTGAATACCCTGAATCGATATCTATCCGAACGAATCTCGAAGCAATAGGAATTCTTCTTGTACAAGTCGTCTGCATTCATAAGGTCGACTTTTGGAGTTTGATCTAATGCGCTGGTTGGTTATTGAGCGTTGGTCAAAATGGTTGTTTTTACGGTAGCGCTAACAGCGTAGCCCTGGCCGAGCAGCCGCTCGAATACCACCTGCGAGTTGGTGACGCCCTTTCTCAGGAGGTCGTCCACCAGGCCGGTGTGCCCGGCGAGCACGCCCGGCGCGGCCCTCCTCCCGCTGTTCCCGTGGGGCAGGGCCCTGAACCCGTGGGCCCTGACCGTCCTCGCCCGGGAGCGGGTGAGCCCCGTCCTCCTGCAGAACTCCGCGAGGTTGCATGTCTGCGGGTCGAACCCGTCGCCCTCCTCCGCGGCCATCTCCCGGAGCGCCGCGTCTATAATCTCCTGTAGGTCATCGTGTCTCTCGTTCACCTCAATGGTCCTCCTAACGCCGGCGTGTTGGCACCACCAGCGTAGTGGCGGCGGGGAGGCGCGGTGGCCATTATTCGGTGACCGGGATTGGTCAAAATCGTTTGACTATCAGTGGCTAAAATTGCCCGGCGCTAACACAAGTTCGGCAACAGGAAGTTCTGGGCGGAGGGCTACTACGTGTCCACCGTCGGCCTGAACGAGGCGACGATCGCCAAGTACATCAGGGAGCAGGAGTCCCACGACATCGCGCTGGACAAGCTGAGCGCGAAGGAGTGCGAGGACCCCTTCAAGAGGAGGTGATCCTGCCGGTTCGACCGGCGCGCCACGGGTCAAGATGCACTAGGCCTGGACGAAGTCCGGGCCCGCGCCTTTAGACGCGAGTCCGGGGCCCGTGGGTTATACCCTAAGAGCAAACCACCCTTTTTAAGGGTGGTTCTGATTCAATCTAAGAGCTAGTCTTGCACCCTTAGGGTAAAAAACACATCGGCAAAAGTATTTGCGAACAGAAAGTTCCCTTTATTTACAGCTTCAACTCGAGGGTCATTTAATTTACCGATATAAATTAATGCACACACTCCGTCTACAAAATCTCGACGACTCTTCTCTGAAAGAAGAGATTCATTCGGCGCGGATTCATTAATTTCAATAATCGAGGAATCTAGCTGGTTTAAAAAACGTTTACTATGGCTCGCCAAATTGTAAACAGAAGAGAATGAGTGGCCGCATTTAACCTCATACCATTGTTCAGGTTCATAATAAGAGAGCACTATCAAAACCGGAAGAAGCGCGAACTTCGGAAAGACTTCAGCGGTTCTATAGGAATAAGAGGGCGAAATATATATGAATTCAAAAATGGTTCTAATTTGATCGAACAACCTGTTTAAAGCACGACAAGATGCGTTTTTATAGTCAAGTAATTCTCCGATTATATCGATAAACGGATGACCCCTGTTAACTCGTAGCCCCTTAAACTCTAAGTAATCCAAAGGCATAATGCGTTGAAGCTCAAAACGCTTATCATAGAACCGTTCGAGATAAGCCCTTCCAACAAAACTAGAACCATAAACCCCTTCAAGCGAATGGGAAAGCTGAACAATATCCGTAGAATAAACGACGATTACATTTGGAAGTTGAAATATGGCTTTTGTCTGCTCTAATAGACGAATAGCGAATTCAGGCTTACAGCGATCCAAATCATCAATAAACAGAATGGCATATTTTGCAACTCTTGGAATTAGACTCGTAATTAGTCGATTTAACTTCTGCCGTAACTGAGTTCGGGTCCTATAATCTTCAAGAAAATCCTTTTCATCGGTACAATCGGTAAGATTTCGAATATTGATATCGATATTATGAATTGCAAGAATGCAGTTAATGATTTCTGAAATTAAAAGCGGAATATTTATTGAGGTATCTACGCAACTCTCACCGATAGACTCGCTAAAGGAAGCTAAAAGAGGGAGAAGCGGATCGTCAAAAAAATCGTTCTCCCAAGCATTAAAATACAAGGGAACGAAATGGCAAATATCGTTATTTTGTAATAAATCCTGAAGTTGAGAACCCAATTCGATATAGTTATTACCCAAAGCCGGATTGAGGCTTTTTAGAATCCATTCAATTTGTTTAACAAAAAAAGTCTTACCCGTTCCCCAAGGTGAATCAACTACAAACGTATAAGGTGGCTTGACCATTAGCAACATCTTTAGGAAGTTGGCAATATCATCCTTTCTGCGCAACGAATTTCTATCGAAAGCGGATTGAATAGCAAGTGAAGTTGGCTCTTCATCCACGCGTTTAATAATAGTTCGTCCTACAGAAGCCATACGATGACTAGCCCCTCTTGAATAGATCTCTCGTGTACATTTTGTCCGAGATGTCCACGAACTCGTTGCCCTAACGTTTATCGACGTTCACGTCGCAGCCGGCCTTGAAGGTCTCAGGGCCGTGCGTCACCTCGGAGCTGAAGAACTCCGGCTCGTCCAGCGTAGGCTCGTAGACCACCACGGGCACGCCCTTAGCCTTCACGCACTTCATGGCGCCTTGGATGGAGCCTCGCGCGGAAGTTGTCGGGTTGGACTTCATCGTCAGGTATTACATGCCCGCGACCGGCATCTTATCTAGTCGATACCCTTGCTGGCCTTTCTTGATCGAGTCCGCAATGGCATTAACAAATAGGTCCTGCATTTGCGGCGCAGACATCATATTGCCGACAAGAGAACCCATAAGTTGTTTGGTCATTTCGTTCTGAGCGTTGGAATTCGCCAGCTCAAGGGAATGCCTAGGCTCAGCCTCGAGTCTCTCCATCTCAAGTTTATGAGTTTCTTTCAAGTTATCAATATCAACTTCATGTTGCTTCATGAGCTTATCGATTTCAGGCTCGTTTGACTCTTTGAGCGTTCGAATTTCTGAAGCAGATTTATTTCGGGCAACAAAATATGAGCTGATACAAGAAATAATCGAGGCAAGTATCGAAACGATATACGGCGCAATTGCTGACAACTCCATGCTGTTTCCTTACTGCCCCTGCGCGCGGTAGCGGGCCTCGGTGGCCTCCTTGGCCGGGCGCCACCAGGCCTCGTTCGCCACGTACCAGTCGATGGTGGCCTTGAGCCCCTCGGCGAAGTCGGTGTGCGCCGGCCTCCAGCCCAGCTCGCGCTGGAGCTTGGTGGAGTCGATGGCGTAGCGGCGGTCGTGGCCGGGGCGGTCGGCGACCCAGTCGAAGTCCTCGGGGTCGCGCCCCATGGCCTCGAGGATCATGCGGAGCACCGTGATGTTGTTCTTCTCTCCGTTCGCGCCGATGAGGTAGGTCTCCCCCATGCGGCCCTTGGTCAGGATGTCCCACACCGCGGAGCTGTGGTCCTCGGTATGAATCCAGTCGCGGACGTTCTCGCCGCGGCCGTAGAGCTTGGGGCGCACGCCGTCGACGATGTTGGTGATCTGCCTGGGGATGAACTTCTCCACGTGCTGGTAGGGGCCGTAGTTGTTGGAGCAGTTGGAGATCGTGGTTCGCAGGCCGTAGGTGCGCGTCCAGGCGCGCACGAGCATGTCGGAGCTGGCCTTGGTGCTCGAGTACGGCGAGGACGGGTGGTACGGCGTCTCCTCGGTGAACTTGGCCGGGTCGTCGAGCGCCAGGTCGCCGTAGACCTCGTCGGTGGAGACGTGGTGGTAGCGGACGCCGTATTTGCGGACGGCCTCCAGCAGGCGGAAGGTGCCCTCGACGTTGGTGCGCAGGAAGGGCTCGGGGTCGGCGATGGAGTTGTCGTTGTGGCTCTCGGCGGCGTAGTGGACGATCGCGTCGTGGCCCGGGACAATCTTATCGAGGAGCTCAGCATCGCAGATGTCGCCAACGACGAGCTCGACCCTATCCTCGGGCAGCCCGGCGATGTTCTCGGGGTTGCCGGCGTAGGTCAGCTTGTCCAGGACGGTCACGTGCACCTCGGGGTGGTTGTTCACCACGTAGTGCACGAAGTTGCTGCCGATGAAGCCGCAGCCGCCCGTGACGATGATGTTCTTGGGTTCGAAGATCTCAGACATATTTACCCCCTATTTACCTCGTTTGCGACATTCAAAAGATACTTACCGTACGCAGTCTTCTTCAGCGCTTCGCCCAGTTCGTACAACTGATCATGTCCGATGAAACCGCGGCGATAAGCGATTTCTTCCAGGCACCCAATGTAATAACCCTGGCGGCTCTGCACGGCCTCCACGTACTCGGCGGCCTTTAAAAGGCCTTCGGGCGTGCCCGTATCAAGCCACGCCATGCCTCGGCCCATCAACTCGACGGACAGTTGACCATAATCTAGATAGGCATTGTTGATGCTCGTGATTTCCAGCTCTCCACGCGCGCTTGGTTTAACGTTTGCCGCAATATCGGAAACTTGTCCATCATAGAAGTACAGCCCTGGTACTGCATAGTTCGACTTTGGGACCTCGGGTTTTTCCTCGATGCCAACCACACGATGATTTTGATCGAACTCCACCACACCGAAGGCCCTGGCATCCTGCACTGGGTATCCAAACACAACGGCCCCGCCATGGCATTCCACCTTTTCCTTTGCGCGTGTAAGCACGCGAGTGAGGTCTTGACCATGGAACATGTTGTCACCCAGAACCAGCGCACACGGCTCACCAGCAAGAAAGTCGCGTCCGATGGTAAAAGCTTCGGCTAGACCGCGAGGCTCGGCCTGCTCTGCATACTCCAAGCGCATACCCAACTCAGTGCCCTTGCCGAGAAGTTCCTTGAACGCTGGGAGGTCACGCGGCGTCGAGATGACAAGAACTTCTCGAATACCGGCGAGCATCAGCACTGAGAGTGGGTAGTACACCAGAGGCTTGTCGTAAATCGGCAGCAGCTGCTTGCTCACCGATTTTGTTATGGGGTGCAGTCGGGTCCCCGATCCACCTGCGAGAATTATGCCCTTCATTAGCCAACCGTTATTTCTTTTGTATGATTATTCGGCCTGGCTGAGAAGCTATTCCATAAACCAGCCGGTCTCCGTCTTCTTATAAACCAGGAAGTCGCACAGTTTGTGCAAAATTAAACGTTTTCGTTGCCTCTCATTACATGTCAAGGCCATTGGATTTCATGCCTGTCTCCTACGCTTGGCCTCGTACCTTGCGTGCAACTTCGCGCTTAGACCGAGTTTCTTGAACTCAACTACGGTCATCACAAGCTTAATAACCGTAGCTAGTATTGGCGTTATTGTCGTAAAGTGAAATGTGGCCGACAACCAGTCCGCCGATCTCGACAATCTGCATCGTCGAAATATACAACAACCTGGCAAGATAAGCGTCGTAGCAGGTCAAGTGCCATCTAATTAGTTGGCCATCCCACTGACATCTTGAAACGCACTAGCCAAAAAGACAGACCCTTTTCGTAACCTCCAAGGCCTCTAAACCCGTTCAATTCCGTCTCGTCCTAAATTCCCAAAGAAATAAATGAAGCTGTACTCAGTAGAAGCCCCATAGTACGTCGATTCATCCCTATTCAGGCTCAGAGTCGAGGAGCTAGTGGCAATATGTGATAACGCTTATGAGCACGATATTGTTCATGTCGTGACTACTCCATCTCAGCCCATATATGATTGCCGATGCTGCTTAGAAACCCGTTCATCTCCGCTTCCCTGTCGAAGCGGAGGAACTCGATGCCCAGTGCCTTGTTGGCGCCGTCAAACGCCTCGACAGGTTCACCAGGCTGCTTGTAGATGACACTGCGATACATGTGAGGTCTAATGGCACCTGAGTTCGCAATACCCCTGAATACTCCGTCCACGTTCGAGTGCAGCACATAAGTTGCGTAAGCACCCTCGCATACAGAGGAATCCCACGAGATGTCCCCAGGATTCTCCCCCATTGCGCAGAGGACATTGGCGCCCACGAGGTCGATGCCGCTCGCATCAGAAAGCTGCACGGGAATCATGTTTCCGCCCGCGCGGCTTCCCAGTTCTAGCACATAGGGCACTCCGTCCTCGCCTAAGATGACTTCAACGTTAAGCTCCCCGAAGCGCACGCCCAGAGCTGTCACGAGCCGCTGAAGAACGTCTTTCACAGCGCTATTGTCGTCAGCAGAAAGCCCGGAAGGGATTTTTTTCCCGACAGGAACAAGACCACCCAAGCCCTCGTCACGTAAGCAAGACATAAGGCCCCAAAAATGCACCTTGCCGTCAACAACAAATATGTCTCCGCCGATCACATAAGGGAATGTCTTTCTAATATACTCTTCACAAATCAGCGTCCCGTTACGCGAAAAATCGCGGGCGTGATCAATTGCCCTACTGAGCTCAGAAAGGTCAGTAAGTACGCTTACCCCCTTAGAGCCAGAAGAATCTGTTGGTTTAACAACGATGGGGAACCTGAAACCCTCCACAAGGTGCGACACTTCCTCAACGGTGGCGTTTCTTGAAAACGAAGCCGTTTGAGGGCACGGAAGCCCAGCTTTTTTGAGAAAAGCCCGGAACAGGTGCTTCTCCGACATGGTCACGATTGCCTTCAAAGGGTTGGTAGGCAGCCCCATTGCCTCTGCAACGTACCCCGCCGTAGGGGATGCCGGATCGCTGCTGTAGGCAAGTACGCCCGAAACGTCTTCTTTGTGAGCTATTTTGAGCATCAGCTCGCGGTCGGTAGTGCTTGCTTGGTAGGAAGTGTCGGCCACATACTGACCAGGATTATCCGGTAGATAGTCGCAAAGCACCGTGCGAAACCCCAGTTCCTTCGCTTTCTCTATGGCAACAACTTGTTGGCGTGATCCACCCAACATCAAGATTGATTTCTTGGAAACACTCATCGTGCGCACCCCCGCACAATATTGCTGATGCAATCAACATCTTCCAATGCAAGATCGGCGTACATGGGAAGCGTGATCACCTGGGATGCCGCCTTCTTTGCCACTGGCGTGCGGTCGCTTGAATACACGCTTCGATAGCATGCGTAATCGTTGACCAGCGGATAGAAGTATTTTCGCGCGCCGACGCCAGCCTTTTCCAGGGCATCGAAAACGTCATCGCGCGTGGCGCCGAAGACGCTCGGATCGAACAGCACGGGAAGGTACGCATAGTTGTGGCGGATGTTCTTGGCGGGACGGAAAACGGTTACGCCGGCTGTGCCTTCAAGGTTATCCCAATAACGCTCAGCAACGGCCTTGCGCTTGCCGATCTCGGCGTCCAGATGACGAAGATTGCAGACGCCCATAGCCGCGCAGAACTCATTCATCTTGGCATTGCCGCCGACGTACTCGACGTCCTCGGGTCCCGTGATGCCGAAGTTCTTCCATTGGTTGAGCAATGGATACAAATGTTCGTCCTTGAAGCAGACGCAACCACCTTCGATAGTGTTGAATACCTTGGTCGCATGGAAGCTGAACATGGCCGCATCGCCGAAAGTCGCCGCGCTATCGCTGCTTCCGTCCTCGTTCACGCGCTCGACGCCGAAGGCATGGGCGGCATCATAGATGACCTTAAGCCCGTGACGGTCAGCGATCTCCTGGATGGCATCAACATCGCAAAGATTGCCGTAAACATGCACAGGCACGATGGCGCAGGTGCGCGGGGTGATCAATCGCTCGATGCTCTCGGGATCTAACGTTAGATTCACGGGATTCACGTCGGCAAATATGGGGGTAAGTCCTTTTCGCACGATAGCGTGAGTGGTAGAGGCAAAGGTGAACGGTGTAGTGATGACCTCTCCACCGGCCGGAAGAGCCATGGCCTCGAGGATGCACTCTAGGGCGTTGTGACCATTTGTGAACAGCGCAAGGTTGTCGATCCCCAAACGCTCCTTGAGGTCTGCCTCGAGCTTCTTATGCTCAACACCCATATTGGTAAGCCAATGGCTCTCCCAAAGAGGCGCGACCTCTTCAAAGTATTCCTCCATAGGAGGCATGGATGATCGTGTGACAAGAATGCGGTTACCCATATCAGGTACCTTCCCTTCGCTATGCAGCTTTCAAAGAACGATGACTAAAACGGTTGCAGTATTGACGCAACGTCTTTAACGACGTTTTGCACCCAAGAAATCCCTGGCGGTATTAATGAGGTATTCAAATGCTTCGAGTTTAAAAATGCCTGCGATACCAAAATAGGCAATTGCCATTGCGGCAATTTCGGCAAGAATCTGAAGTGCAGGGAGGACAGTAAATGAGCCACAAAACAGCGCAAACCCGCCTGCAATTGCAGAGATTAAAAATGCAGGAGCGATATCACGCAATTGCTCAGAATAGGAATACCCGATAACTCGTTTGTTAGGATATGCGTTAACAAACGTTGAAATGATGCCGGTAGTCATATACATGGCGACCATTAGGTAAATATCTTTTAGCACAAACGCCGCAAACAAAATGAAGCAGATGCCATAAGCCTTTTTTACTAGTTCAAGTTCAAGAAACAAATCAGATCGCCCCATGCCGTTTAATGCTTGAAGATTGGTCGTGTGAATTGGCAGTAAGGCATAGATGAAGCAGTACATTCGCAGGAATGGAACACAGAACAACCATTTTGGGCCCAAAAGAATCCCGACTATCGGCTCGGCAGCCACAGCAAATAACGTCATGGCAGGAACGATAAGGAAGGTCGAGGTTTTTAATGCTCTTCGCACGAGCCTTTTTACGTAGGAGGCGTTGTTTTGTACGCGAGAAACTGCGGATAACATCACTGGCTGAATTGCCCCATCAAGCACGGATCCCAATGCTTGAGGATATTTTTTTCCCTGTGATATTAAACCAAGATTTGAAGCACTAAATTGCTTGCCAATAATTAAATCAGATAAAGATTGGTAACCCTGTTCAAGTAAGCCGGAAATGAGGAGCTTCCAACTAAATGCAAAGTGTTTGCAGGCTTTGCGCTTGTCAAATACGAAACATGGAACCCATCTAGCCTGAAGCCCGAGAACGAAGCAATTAACAACTTGGTAGACGAGTTGCTGTAAAACAAGTGCCCACAGTCCGGCTTCGGTAAAAGCAGCTCCTATGCCGAGAATGCCTGATACGATAACTGCAACTATAGTGGCGTTAAATACCTTACGAAATTCAAGTTCACGTTGAACTATTGCAACTTGCACTGAGTTGAAAGCAGTGACTAGCAATAAGAATCCAAGGACACGAAGGGGCCAGACGATGTTTGGCAGGGCGTAAAAAGTTGCAATTGCAGGAGCAGAAAAAAATACTAACGTAAATAAAACTGCTGATACGGTAAAACTTAGCCAGAATACCGTTGATAAATCAGTCTCATCAATCTCTTCAGCCTGTACCAGTGCAGTATTGAGACCAGACGTAACAATCACATTGCCCACATTAACAAATACAAGCATTATTGCGAGTGCGCCAAATTCCTTAGGTGAAAGAAGCCTTGCCATCACAACTTGGATAGCAAGTTCAACTACGGCACGCCCGCCTTTCTCAAACACCTTCCAGAATAAGGCACTTACAGTTGCACCCTTCAAATTATTTACTTGCATTAAGTTGGTCCTCATACATAGATCTTTTGCAAATTCTCTCTAAAAACAAACGCTGAAAGAACATGCCTCTTGCCTCAAGTTCAGACAGTGGCAGCGTATCAAGATTGGTGGCAGGTAGCTTAAACACAAATTCAGGGTCGACATCGATCTGCGATTGAGCCGCATTGAAACTCTTAATAGATTTCTCTATGTAAGCGCTGTCATCCATTTTGATTACGTTTTCGATTAATGGAACAACATTAAATCCTGCAGAATCAGACATGATGTCTCCAACATCATCAATGAAGCCATATCCCTCGCACTCATACGTGTAGTGGCGCATGCATATAGACGGTAGGGCACATTCAGCTCCCCTCCATAACGAACCAGCAACTCCGATATTAAGATGACAGGAAAGCATTTTAGTCTTGAGTTGCTCTGGCGATAAAGGACCCATAAGCGCAACTTGAGAACGAGCCGCTTCGGGCAGACGTGAGAGAGCATCCTTAACCTGCTTCTCCCCTTGCCCGTATCCGACAATGAAAAGTTTCGCTTCCGGATGTCGTTCATATATGTCGCTGAATGCTTTTATCAAACCAAGCATGTATCCCTTATGCGGGAAATCGAAACGAGCGCAAGTGATGATATTGAATTCATCCCTCCGGCTTTTTGCCTTTTTTTCAATGATCTCATCCGCCGGTGCATCCAGGGGAAATATGGCTTTTAAGACCTTTGATTCTTTATTGGCTACGTTTAATCCATATTCCTTCTCATATGCCTTAAGGTGAATGTCGCTGAACCCTATAAGATTTCCCGTTCGATCAATCCACTCGGCAGCATTTGAAAGTCGCAGTCTCCAGCGTTCACGAGTATGACCGGAGCGTAGGCATGTTTCAGGCAGCACGGCGCCGCCTTTAAAATGAGGAATAGTAAGTAAATGAAATAAAGTACGGCACTGCCAGTCCTTCATCACATGCTGGGAAATGCAGTAGCGAAGCAAATCCGTTGTAAGGACGACAAC
This sequence comes from Collinsella sp. AM44-11, assembly GCF_003467145.1. Classification (NCBI taxonomy): domain Bacteria; kingdom Bacillati; phylum Actinomycetota; class Coriobacteriia; order Coriobacteriales; family Coriobacteriaceae; genus Collinsella; species Collinsella sp. AM44-11. Next base: position 121,569 of record NZ_QSFE01000001.1, on the reverse strand, counting down.
ATCTTCATCATCAGCAAATTTAAGTGATGGATATATTGGTCCAAAGGGCGTTCGCTTCACATAATGCTTTTCAATCTCAGGAGCATCTGTAATGTTTTTATAGGCGGAAGATTTTTCATGCTCCTCGGTTGTAAGCCAAACAACACGATATCCTTGATTAATGCAATATTTAATTAGCTGTATTTGTATGTTTTCGATACCGCCGATACCCATATACGGTCGATCAATTACCAAACATTTCATTTCTTGATCTCCAATATTGTTAAAAAGAGGCAAACAAATATGGATCGAAAGTCGTTCCCTGGATTTGATGCGCAAGGTAAATGAGCAATAAGAGAGATATTCCCATATAAGCTATCAATTGTTGATGCTTCTCAAGCTCTTCAAGAATTGCCGGTATCAAGGCAATTACAAACACCCAAACATATTCGATAGCCCTAGCCATTACCTCATTACTTAAAAACAGTGAGTACAAAAGCATGCTTAATATCGAAGACCAGATAGCAACGGAAGTCGTCTTATTTTTAGCTAACTTATCTATATCGAAAAACAGTAAGCAACCGACGGTAAGTAATTGAAGCATAAGAAGGTTATTAAACTTGAAGGAAAGCGCATAATGCGATTTACCAAATATAGCAAGCACTCGTGGCAGTATGTTTGGTAAGAAGAAAGCGGATACCAATATTAAAACAAAACAAGCAACTAAAGACTTTTCAATGGTGCTTTTAGTTACAGGACGATTGACGAATGGATATAGGACGGCAAAGATAGCTGCACTTCTATGGAATGAGGTAGCGAGCAGCAGAAGTATGAAGAACTTACCCGGTTTTCTCTCTAATAAATATTTGCTTGCAAACAGACAGATGCAGAACGCAAGGGTCTGACGAAGAACGTAGAAAGAATAGAGATAGAAAATTAAACAAGTTGCAATAAATACGGAATAGCCAGGTTTTTTTGAATATCTATACGCGAAAAACGAAAGCGAAAAAGACGTTAATCCCGATAGAACAATTATGAACTGTCTATAAGTAAAGCCTATATGGGAGAATAGCCAGTTCACAATGACCCAACCATTCTCGTACGCATAAGGATACGGTAGGCTTGCAACCTTAATTGGAGAAGAGCTTAAAACCGAGCATATACCTTCGAAACTATATCCTGAAATTAAATGATAGCCGTTGTAGTAATAAAGAGCGTCTGCGCCATAAAGCTCGCTTCTCATTGCCAAGATAAGGAAAGCTTGAAGTCCGCATATGAAGCAGGCCGCCTTTGGACTTCTATAGAAGATGGTGGCAAATAGTAATATAAGAAAAGAGTTGGCCAATAAAACAATCATTGAGATTCACCATCCAGAGAGATCTGGTGTGAAAAAAGCGCATCGATAAGAATTCGAGCATTGCAATTTGTTTGGAATCTGGTTTTCCATTGTTTGCGCGCAGCAGCCCTCATGAGGGAGTAATCTTCATCATCCATTTTAAGGAACTGCAGAATTGAAGCAGCAATATCCTCGGCACTGCTCTCCTCGGGTATTAGAATTCCATTAAAACCATCGGATACAATTTCATGTGTACCCCCAACGTCAGTGGCCAAAACAGGAATTCCATGGCCACTCGCCTCCATAATTGAGATGGGCAGTCCTTCGCTAGCTGAGACATTTATGAAGAGATCGAAATGATTCTCACGATATTCGCGTAACAGCTGTTTATTTGCGATGTTTCCAACGAAACAGCTCCTTATTTTGTTAAATTGCTTTGCGATTTCTTTGACTTCAGCCAATTTCGGCCCATCGCCGAAATGAGTCCATTCAATCTCAAAACCCCTTGCGTCAAGCAACGTTAACGCCTTAGCAAGCAAGGACACACGCTTGACATCGGTTACAGCAGAGCAGGATACTATTTTGAAAGAAGCACCTCTATTTTCTCTGGACATATCGGGGAGCCAGCAGGTCCCTAAATAACCTGTCCTAATCTTCTCGCTAAAGTCAGGATATGTTTTCTTAAGATACAAAGTTCCATCCTCGGAGCACGGAATTACAGTATCCAAGCAAGAAAGTTGATAATACCTACATGGAAGATAATTGCAGCGTGTACGGTCGTGGTAGAGGTCATATCTGTGTGCACGAGCTATTGCCGACCGACATGAATACTTTTGCTTTAACCAGCAGGCAATGAGTGCAGTATCGTGAAACCAGAAGCTATAAACGTTGGTTGGAATGATTTCACGAAGCTCAAGCTGGTCCTTCAGTGCCTTCCATTTTCTAAAAGCTTTTCCAACGTAATACCGTTGGAAAAGATGTTGATCAACTGAAAACAAAGTGTCAGTTTTGACGGCATCGGCAGCAATCGGCTTAAGCCTCAAGCTGAAAAGCCCCTCAATCAAACAGAAGCATTTTTCGATAAGAGTCTGAGGGAATCCGAGAGCAAACGATATAACATTTTCAGGAGTATCCTGGATCTGCGCTGCGGATGAAGACGCTTCTGTAGCAACAATTACCACTGAAGCAAAATAAGGCGCTATGAATTTTATTTCTGTTTCAAGATATGACTCTGCTGGAGTGGCGCCGTCGTTAAAGGGAAAATGCTTGGTGAGCATTAATAGCGTATTGCCTTTCAACGAGCCATAATCTTTATTACAAGGTACTAGCAATTTCTCACCAGCACATTGGCGATTCGTTCGCACGCATGCCCATCGCCGTAAGGATTTGAGGCGTGACTCATAGCCTCGTACTCCCCCTCGTCTGAAAGCAGGCGGCTGAACTCGCGATAAATCACATCCTCCTCGGTGCCGACAAGCTTCAACGTGCCGGCGGCAACGCCCTCGGGGCGCTCGGTGGTGTCTCGCATAACGAGCACCGGCTTGCCCAGGCTCGGGGCCTCCTCCTGGATGCCGCCCGAGTCTGTCAGGATGAGGTGGCTCGCGGCCATGAAGTTGTGGAAGTCGAGAACCTCGAGCGGGTCGATGATGTGGAGTCTGTCGAAGCCGTCCAGCTCCTCGTGCGCCGCCTTGCGGACGAGCGGGTTCATGTGGATGGGGTAGATAGCCTTGGTGTCGGGATGCTCCTCCATCACGCGGCGGATGGCGCGGAACATGCGGTGCATGGGCTCGCCGAGGTTCTCGCGGCGGTGCGCCGTGATGAGGATGAGGCGGGAGCCCTCGGCCCAATCGAGCTCGGGGTGGGAGTAGCCCTCGCGCACGGTGGTGCGCAGGGCGTCGATGCCGGTGTTGCCGGTGACCCAGATCCTGGACTCGGGCTTGCCCTCCCCGAGCAGGTTCTCCTTGCTGGCCTCGGTGGGGGCGAAGTAGTACTCGCTCACGATGTCCACGGCCTGGCGGTTGAACTCCTCCGGCCAGGGGCTGTAGATGTCGTGCGTGCGCAGCCCGGCCTCGACGTGCCCCACGGGGATCTGCAGGTAGAAGCAGGCAAGCGCCGCGGCGAAGCTGGTCGTGGTGTCGCCGTGGACCAGGACCACGTCGGGCTTCTCGTCCTCGAGGACCGCCTTGAGCTTGAGCAGCACGTCGCACGTCACGTCGAACAGCGTCTGGCCCGGCTTCATGATCGCCAAGTCGTGGTCTGGGATCACGCCGAAGACGCGCAGCACCTGGTCGAGCATCTCGCGGTGCTGGCCGGTCACAGTCACGACGGTCTCGAACTCATCCCTGCGCGCCTTCAGCTCGTTGGCGAGCGGGCACATCTTGATAGCCTCCGGTCGGGTGCCGAAGACGAGCATTACCTTCTTCAAAACGGATTCCCCCTGAAGAGTCACATGGTCTTACAGCTTGTAGACGTTCTCTCCGTCGCCGCAGACGTTGCGCGGGTCGATGATGACGCGGTCGCCGAAGATGCCGGGGTTGTCCGTGACCTGGGAGTGGCCGACCATCACGATCACCATCTCCAGGCCGTCCAGGAACTCATCCATAGAGTGGACCTGGCCGGGAACCTCGTCGCGCTCGACCCACGGGTCGTAGACCTTGACGGAGCCGGCACAGAGGTGCTCGGACATGGACTCGAGCATCTGCAGCGTCGGGGACTCGCGGACGTCGTCGACGTTCTCCTTGTAGGTGAGGCCGTAGATGCCGACCTTCGAGGCGTCGGTGATGCCATGATCCGCCATGACCTCGTGGGCCCGGTGCATGACGTACTCGGGCATGGAGGCGTTGGTCTGAAGGGCGAGGCGGATGAAGTTGGCCGTCTCGGGGTAGTCGCCGACCAGGAACCACGGGTCGACCGGGATGCAGTGGCCGCCGACGCCCGGGCCGGGGTTGAGGATGTTCACGCGCGGGTGCTTGTTGGCGATGCGGATGACCTCGGCGACGTCCATGCCGCCGATGCGGCAGATCTTGGCGAGCTCGTTGGAGAAGGCGATGTTCACCGCGCGGAAGGTGTTCTCGACGACCTTGGTCATCTCGGCGGTGCGGATGTCGGTGACGGAGATCTCGCCCTGGCAGAAGCTGGCGTAGACCTTGGCCACGGCCTCGCCCACCTCGGGGTCGTCGGCGCCGATGGTGCGGTTGTTGTGCAGCAGCTCGTAGACCATGTTGCCCGGGATGATGCGCTCGGGGGCGTGGACGAGCCTGACGTCCCCGCGGCCGGCCTCTGTGAGCAGCGGGCGCACGAAGCGGTCGATGGTGTTGGGCGAGACGGTGGACTCGACTACGAGCACGGCGCCCTCGGGCGCGACCTCGAGGACGGTCTTGCAGGCCGCCACGACGTAGCACGGGTCGATCTTCTTGTCTAGCTTGTCGTAGGGCGTGGGGACCGAGACGATGTAGGTGTCGCAGACCTGGTAGTCGGTAGAGAACTTGATGCCGGCCTCCAGGGCGTCGGCGAACAGCTCGTCCAGACCTTCCTCCTTGAAAGTGGTCTTGCCGGCGTTGAGAGTGGCGACGAGCTCCTCGTTGTAGTCGGTGCCCACGACCTCCACGCCGTGGGAAGCCATCATGAGGGCTGTGGGGAGGCCGATGTAGCCGAGACCGATAACGTTAACCATAGTGTTTTCCTTTCAGTTTCTTGAACCTTGTTTGACGGCATCGGACAGGATGCGGGTCATCTTTTCAGCCATGATCTTTCGCGAGAACTCGCGTGCCATGAATTCGACGGCGGATTTGCTCATTCGGTTAAGCTCGTCAACAAGGTCTTCTTTCGAGGCGAAACCCACCAAATGGCGAATGTCTTCCTCCGCCGAGTCGCACAGGACTACGCCCGCACCGCTTCTGCGCACGAGTTCGGACGCATCTCCTTCGGGTCCGATGAACAACACGGGGACGCCGCGCGCGAATGACTGGAATATCTTTGATGGGATGGTTCCCGCGAATTGATCACTTTTTTGGAGAGAAACTACGGTCATGTCGACTCTCGCATACCGTGCCTCGAGCTCCGACATGGGAATGCCGTGCTCCAAGCCGAGAAAGTCGAGCTTGCCAGCATCCATCATTCGCTCGATCTCAGCACGGGCTGCACCCTCGCCAATCAACTCATAGCTTGAAACAAAGCCCTTCTCCGCGAGTCGCTTTACATATTCGACTGTTTCCGGCACGTTTTGGGACAGCCCCATGGTCCCGAAGTAACCCAAGCGAAGCGGGCGATGCCATTCATGCTCACAAGGAACAACATCCGCGCCATTGGGCACGACCGATATCATTTCCGAAGAGACGCCTTCCGCAGAAAGGTCTTTCTTGAAGCCGTCGGTAAGTACAACCACGTGATCGGCGACTCTACAGAAGGAAAGCTCAAGCGCCTTCATAGCAGCAGCCTTCGCGCCCTTGTTCCCCGTCGCCATCATCTGCTTGTAGGTCAGATCGCGAAACTCGATGACCAGAGGAAGGCGATGCTTCTTGGCATAATGCACACCAAGCCAAGCGGAGAATACCGTGCCGCTTGTGACAAGAACCACGTCATAATCCGTGCCAACCGGAGATCCAGTACGTAGGTTTTTGAGCCCGCCCAGGATGAAGCTAATTCCAGACTCGATTCGCTTCTTAAAGCTAGTGTTAGGCTGAATCTTTGAAGCTGAACGAAAGACGCGAATACGCCCCATTCGTTCTTCTCGCAGGGGAACCATGTCATAACCGTCATAGAGTCTTCCTGTGGGATAATTAGGCCAACCCGTAAAAACAGTAACGTCATGGCCAGAATCTGACCAAATATCAGAGTGATCCTTGGCTCTGAAGGCGGCAGCAATATTCTCTGGACTAAAAAATTGAGTGAAGTAGAGAATCCTCATTTACCTGTAGCTCCCTTCCCAAACATTGCACCGAAAGTGCCGGTAAAGCATTTCCAGTCAATGCTGAAACACCTGTTCCGCACGTAATGAAGCTCAATCTTCTGGCGCAAGCCGCTCTCGAACGTTGCAGCGTTACGGTCGGTGGCCTGCCACAGGCCCGTAATACCGGGCTGGACAGAGAGCAGCTCAGCCTTTTCCTCATCGGAAAAGTGCTGTTCAAGTTCGTCTCTTGTTATGGGACGCGGACCGATGACGGAAAGGTCGCCGTTCAGCACGTTCAGGAACTGCGGCATCTCATCAATGGAGCACTTGCGGATGAACTGCCCGACTTTGGTAATACGGGGATCATCGTCGACCTTGCGCTCGACTTCCCACTGATGCAGCTGCTCAGGACTCAGATACTTCTGGACGTTGCCGGCATCCGCAACCATGCTGCGAAGCTTAAGGATCTTGATGGTCTTACCGCCCTTGCCAACACGCTCCTGCGAGTAAACAGGGCTGCCAGAGGACTCAAGACAGATGAACGCACACACGACCACAATGGGAATGAAGAGCACAACACTCACGCAAAGGCTAAATACAAAATCGAAAAGTCGCTTAACAAATCGATAAGCCAATGTACCGCTCGGCTTAATTACTAAAGTAGCTGGCTTAGCTCCAACAGCTGCGGCACCGCTATATTCCGTTTTATCTATCATAATTTACTTCAAACCTACGTCCCCGCCCCCGGGGATCCTCCCTGTCCCGTTAAGCAGTCGCCAGCAGCTAGGCAATCGCCTTTTTAAGGTTTCGCATGACGCGCTGCTCGTTTGAAAGCACCGCGAGGCCAACGCGCGTAGTTACGCGTCGGCCACACAGGTCGAGCTCCAAATAGGCAGTGCTCTTGCGTCTGTTAATGGTTTTGATAAGGCCTTCGTGGCCCAACAGTGGACCTGCCGTCACTACGACCTGGTCGCCGTCTTTTAAGGCCTCGCTCATGGGCACTACGCGGTCTCCTCTATTGGTAAAACTGCCAATGAGCTGGGTCTCTTCTTTTGCCAGCGGCACAAACTGACCGTCCTGGGATAACACCCGGGCAAAGTCGTCCATGCGCAGCAGATACTGTTGCACGGTGCGGGGATCTGCCGTGTCGCAGATAAGGTAACCGGGAAAGAGTGGCTTGGTCGTATTGACCCATTCGCCGTGTATCTTAATCTCGGTTTGATATTGGGGATAAAAGAGCTCTTGCATGGCACTCGCCGGCACCACGCGCTCGATGCGCTCGCGCATTACGTCTTCGCGACCATTAGTGACCTGGATCACATACCACACGAGCACCACCCCCCTTGCTGTCTTACGTGTGGCTCACGGGATTTGGGTATGGCTTCGCCAGGGCGCTCATGCGCGAAGGCGCTCCATATTCAAACCCTGAGCCCAGTTAGACAAGCACGTGGCTCTGCCCCACCGTGAACGGTATGTATAAAAGCAGTTGCTAGAGACGCGGACGTGTATCGCAAAATGACCGCGTCCCCAGCTGACTGCGTGCGATCCGGTCAAGTGATTTCAAAACTGGACCGCACGCAAACAGCTGAAGGACTGCTACGTTTTGCCATGCAATCTATTAATTATTTGCACCTGTGAATTAACTCAATACAAATAAACAACGTCGCATGACTTCTTTATTGGAGCTCGTGGTTTTTCTGACACCGCCGTTACGGCCGGATGCTGATCGACCCTGCGCTTTGTGGCTTGCTGGAGCCGTGAGCACAGTTGAACTCATGTAACGTTAGGTATCCTAGCACAAGCTGGTAGCGAAACTGATTTGGCTTGTGGCGAACAACATATCGTTCATTTAGCGTGCTTAAGGGGGTTGTTTTGGGATGTTGTTCACGTTGATGCAGGTTATTGGGGCGTTGGCAATAATTGGGAGCGTTCCTGAAGCCCAACTGGAGCAGCGAGCTACACTGGTAATCGCGTTTGGATAACAAACTATGTACAGACATGGGAAATAAATTGTGCAACTTTTTGTTGGCGTAGGTGGGGTTTGTGGCGTATGACGTTTTCGCATGAAAAAAGGTCTTCGGAATACCGAAGACCTTTGCATTCACAATGGTGGAGACGAGGGGGATCGAACCCCTGACCTCTTGACTGCCAGTCAAGCGCTCTCCCAGCTGAGCTACGCCCCCGTGACGAGTAGATACTATAGGGGAAGTTGACGCGACGTGCAAGGACTTTTTTGGGTCAGACTCCAAATGCCCATTGATATAAGTAAGCGATGGCGGTGCCGGTGTGGACTTGGATCGTGGCTGTTGACCTAACGACGTTGCTGATGCCCGTGTCGGCTAGTAGACCTAACGAAGCGTGATCTAGCTCCCACTCTAGGCCGCGTTCGCTTACCACCGTCCCAGGGGCTATAGCAATGATAGAGAACGTCTTGTCCACGACGCCCTCGATGGTCCACGATTCGCCTTCATGCAGAATGCGGGCCGTGATCTCGTCCTCGGCAATCCAGACGGGGGCGTCTTTGTAGTTGGCTAGTAAGCCTAGGACGCTTAGGGCCATATCCGGGCGGCCACCGGTGGCGCAGGTCGCAACCACTTCGGCACCCGTCCAGCGACGGCGGACGGAGTCGAGCGCCAGCGCCAGATCGGTATAGTCCTTGTACGGGTCGTGGCGCTCTACTTCAAAGGCTTCGGCGGCATCGACCAACGCGCGGCCCGCATCGCTCACCGTGTCGGCATCCCCCACATAGACGTCGCAGCTCAGGCCAGCGCCCAGTAGCGCATCAAGTCCGCGGTCCACGGCGACAATGTGGTCGCACTCCCCTGCTAGCCTACGCAACAGATCCGCGCTCGCAACCACGGGCGAGCCACAGACCACTAATACCTTACAAGCCACAGCCCTCGCCTATCCCTCAAACGCAAGCACGCGGGCCAGATCCAGCTCCTCGTAGCAGTCGATAAAGATATCGCAGTTGGCGCGCACATCGTCGCGCTCCATACGGCCATGCGGGTCATAGATACCCACGCGCTTAAAGCCGGCGGAGCCAGAGCTCTTTAGGCCAAAGACGGCGTCCTCAAACACCCATGAGCGCTCAAACTTGTGCCCATGGCGCCCCTCCAGACGGCGAAGCGCCAGCTCGTATACGTCGGGGAACTGTTTGGAACGTCCCGCCTCGCCCGTGGTGGTCACAAACTCCATGTAGGCATCGAGCCCGGCGCCCGCAAGCGCAGACTTAACCAACTCGGCCGGCGTGGACGTGGCAACGCACATGACAATGCCCGCCGCCTTCGCCTGCTCCAAAAATGCCAGAAGCCCCTCGCGCGGCGGCACCCTGGAGTAGACATCGATCAAAATGTCGCTCAGCTCGCGATACAGCTCCTCGCCATTCTCGCCAATGCCCCAGGTGTCGTGGTAGGCCTGGCATTCGTCCTCCAGCGAAAGATGCTCAAACTGGGCAAAATCGTCGACCGTCACGTCAACTCCGTGGCGGTGCAATAACTCGGGCTGGGCATAGGCCCAAACGGGGGCGCTATTAACCAGTGTGCCGTCGCAATCGAAAATAAAAGCGACATTGGGAGCGGCGGTCTGGGACATAAATGTACCTTTCGATGTCAAATGGTAAACAACCTGCTAAAAACGTTTTACCAAACGTCAAACCAACAATCAAAAAACCCTTATTGGTAAAACTGTCAAGAGTTTTACCATCGCAATTCTGCCAGTGGTCTAAACATGGCGCTTACCGATTAAACGCCGCCCAAAAACCACTTTCCTTCATAAAAGTAACGTACAGGTGTTATCGTAGTTTCTGCCGAAAGTTCCACCGAGCACGCGAGGTGGAACGAATCATAGAACTATCGCCGTCCCTTCGATTCGTGCAGCCTTGGACCTTTCGCATCTAGTCACCAAGGCAACACGCTGCCGCGTCATGATGGGATCAAACGTGAGCGATACAAAGCTAAAGCCAGCAACTAAAAAGCCCGCTACCCGTAAAGCCGCCCCGCACGCACCGGAACTCTCCAAGGACGATGTCTACCTGTTTGGCATCGGCACGTGGGAGCGCAGCTGGGAAAAGATGGGCGCGCACCCCGACACGCAGAACCGTACGCGCGGCTGGCGCTTTTGCGTTTGGGCGCCCGATGTAAAGAGCGTGCATGTCATTGGCGAATTTAACGACTGGGATGAAGAAGCCAACCCGCTGGTGCCCGTGCATACGAGCGCTATCTGGGAAGGCTTTATTCCTGGTGCCGAGCAGGGCCAGCTGTATAAATATCTCATCGAGACCAACGAGGGCGAGAAGCTCTACAAGGCCGATCCGTACGCCTTTAAGGCTGAGTGCCCTCCGGGTACCGCCAGCGTGCTGTGGACCCTCGATGGCTATAAGTGGAACGACACCGCGTGGCTCAAGCGTCGCGCCGGCCACAACCACATGTCGCAGCCGCTCAACATCTACGAGGTGCATATTGGCTCGTGGAAGCGCCACGGCGACGCCCCGCAGGGCGAGCCGGATGAATACGGCAACTACCCCGGCCCCATGGACCCCTTCCCCGCGCAGCGCGGCGAGTTCTACACCTACGACGACCTGTCGGTGGAGCTCGTGGACTACGTGCGCGACATGGGCTACACGCATATCGAGGTCATGCCGCTTATGGAGCATCCTTTTGACGGCTCCTGGGGCTACCAGACGACCGGCTACTATGCCGCCACGTCGCGCTACGGCAACCCGCAGCAGCTCATGCACTTTATCGATGCGTGCCACGAGGCAGGCATCGGCGTGATCATGGACTGGGTGCCCGGCGGTTTTTGCGCCGACTCCCACGGCCTTGCCACCTTTAACGGCCACATGTTGTTTGAGCACGAGATTCACCCCAACTGGGGCACGCACAAGTTTGACTTCGCGCGCGGCGAGGTCCGCTCCTTCCTGGTCTCCAACGTGCTGTATTGGCTCGAGAACTTCCACGTTGACGGCATTCGCATGGACGGCGTGTCCAGTATGCTGTACCTCAACTTTGGCATCGACGATCCCGGCCAAAAGAAGTTCAATAAGTACGGTACCGAGGAGGACTTGGACGCCAGCGCGTTTATCCGCCAGGTCAACTGCGCCGTGGAGGCCCACTACCCTGACGTGATGATGATGGCCGAGGAGTCCACCGCGTGGCCGCTCGTGACCTACCCGCCGCAGGACGGCGGCCTGGGCTTCCACTACAAGTGGGACATGGGCTGGATGAACGACACTCTGCACTACATGCAGACCGATTTTCCGTGGCGCCCCGGCAACCACGGCCTACTCACGTTCTCCATCATGTACGCCTTTACCGAGAACTTTATTTGCCCGCTGAGCCACGACGAGGTCGTCCACGGCAAGTGCTCGCTCATCGGCCGCATGCCGGGCGACTGGTGGCGCCAGTTTGCCGGTCTGCGCACGCTGGCCTTCTACCAGATGACGCACCCCGGCGCCAAGCTCAACTTTATGGGCAACGAGATCGGCCAGTTTATTGAGTGGCGCTATTACGAGTCCATCCAGTGGTTCCTGACCGAGGAGTATGAGACCCACCGTCATCATCAGGCGTTTATCAAGGCGCTCAACCACCTGTACACCGCCGAGCCCGCCCTGTATGAGCGCGGCTACACCGACGACGGCTTTACCTGGATCGATGCGGACAACTCCAAGCAGTCCATCGTGAGCTTTGTGCGCCAGGGCGAGGACGTCGATGACGACCTGGTGATCCTGATCAACTTTGACCCGGCGAGCTACGAGAGCTTCCGCGTGGGCGTGCCGCGCGAGGGTGACTGGGAGGTCATCTTCGATTCTGACCGTCCTGAGTTTGGCGGCAGCGGCTATGCCGGCGAGGAGCCCTATACCTGCTCGAGCGAGCCCTATCCCCGGAACGGGCAGATGGACTCCATCGAGATGAAAGTGCCCGGCCTGGCAGGCGTGGTGCTTAAGCGCCGCGGTCCCAGCAGCTATAAACCGCCGGTGGTTGAGGAGCCCAAGGCTGCGTCTAAGAAGCGCACGTCCTCGGTAAAGCCTAAGCCTGCGGCCGCCAAGAAGGCTCCGGCTAAGGCGAAGGCCAAGGCAACCAAGCCCGCCACGGCCAAAAAGACAACCACCAAAAAGGCCGCTACCAAGGCCAAGTCTGCTTCTGTTAAGCCGTCTGCCAAGGATGCGTAACAAAACCGTTACAGCTGTAATTACCCGCCCCGACGAGGCGTAGGATACAAGTCATAACCGTTCCGGGAGAAACATCCCCGGGGGAAAGGAACGTATGAATAAGATCTTCGACAACAAGCAGGAGTTTACCGAGCTCTATCGCGATGCCGTCATGAGCATCAGCGGCAAGAGCGTCGGGGCCGCGAGCGACCTGGACCGCTTCAACGCCCTGGCCAAGCTCGTGGCCGAGAAGGCGCGCACCGTTGCCACCAAGAGCGACGCCCGTGTGACCGCCGAGGGCAAGAAGCGCGTGTACTACTTCTCGATCGAGTTTTTGATCGGCCGACTGCTCGACAACTACTTGCTCAACTTTGGCGTGCGCGACATGGTCGCCGAGGCGCTCGACGACATGGGCTTCGATCTGTCCGTCATCGAGAACCAGGAGCCCGATCCGGCTCTGGGCAACGGTGGCCTGGGCCGTCTGGCCGCATGCTTCCTGGATTCGATGGCAGCCGAGGGCATTGCCGGCTACGGCAACGGCATGCGCTACCGCTACGGCCTGTTTAAGCAGGAGATCGTCAACGGCAGCCAGGTCGAGGCCACCGACGAGTGGCTTACCCACGGCTATCCCTGGGAGGTCCGTCGTCAGGATAAGGCTGTGACCATCAAGTTTGGCGGCCGCGTCGAAGGCTTTGAGGAGGATGGCCGCACGTTTTACCGCACGGTGGACACGCAGGATATCCTGGCCGTCCCTTATGACATCCCCGTCGTGGGCTATGCCGGCGAGACCGTCAACAAGCTGCGCGTCTGGGCTGCCGAGCCGGTCGAGGAGCACTTTGACCTGGAGGCCTTCAACCGCGGCGACTACGCCCTGGCCGATGCTGAGCGCGCCGAAGCCGAGGCCATCAGCGCCATCCTCTACCCCAACGACGCCGGCGAGCACGGCCGTCTGCTGCGCCTGAAGCAGGAGTACCTGTTTGTCTCGGCCGGCATCTACAGCCTGCTCGACACCTTTGAGAAGGAGCACGGCGAGAACTGGGAGCTGCTGCCGCAGTTTGTGGCCATCCACACCAACGACACGCACCCCGCCATGTGCGGCCCCGAGCTCATGCGCATCCTCATCGACGAGAAGAAGCTCGAGTGGGACGACGCCTGGAACATCGTGACGCAGGTCGTGAGCTACACCAACCACACCATCCTGCCCGAGGCTCTGGAGAAGTGGCCCATCGGCACGTTCTCCAAGCTCCTCCCCCGCGTGTACCAGATCATCGACGAGATCAGCCGTCGTTGGCACGAGTCGTTCGACACCACGCAGGAGGGCTGGCAGGAGCGTCTGCGCCAGACCGCCATCCTGTGGGACGGCGAGATTCGCATGGCCAACCTGTCTGTGATCTGCAGCCACAGTGTCAACGGCGTGGCCAAGATCCACTCCGACATCATTAAGAACATCGTGCTCAAGGACTTCTATGCCCTGACTCCCGAGAAGTTCAACAACAAGACCAACGGCATCTCGCACCGTCGCTTCTTTGCCGAGGCCAACCCCACCTACGCCAAGCTCGTGACCGAGGCCATTGGCGATGGCTGGCTCAAAGACGCCTTTGAGCTTGAGAAACTCAAGGAGTTTAAGGACGACACCGAGTTCCTGAAGGCCGTGGGTGCCTCCAAGCGCGCTAACAAGGAGCGCCTGGCCGCCTACGTCAAGGCCGAGACCGGTCTGGTTATCGACCCCAACACCGTCTTCGATGTCCAGGTAAAGCGCTTCCACGCCTATAAGCGCCAGCTCATGAACATCATGAAGGTGATGGACATCTACAACCGCCGCATCGCCGATCCTAACTTCCACGTGACGCCGACGACCTTCATCTTTAGTGGCAAGGCTGCCTCGAGCTACACCTTTGCCAAGGAGACCATCCGCCTCATTAACTCCGTTGCCGACGTCATCAACAACGATGCCCGCGTCAATGAGGTCATGAAGGTCTGCTTTATCCCCAACTTCCGCGTGAGCAACGCCCAGCTCATCTACCCCGCCGCCGAGATCTCGGAGCAGATCTCCACGGCCGGCAAGGAGGCCTCGGGCACGTCCAACATGAAGCTCATGATGAACGGCGCCATTACGCTGGGCACCCTCGACGGCGCCAACATCGAGATCGCCGACCTGGCCGGCCGCGAGAACGAGGCCATCTTTGGCCTGACCGCCCCCGAGGTCGAGCAGCTCTGGGCGTCGAATAGCTACTTTGCGTGGGACACCCTCAACAACGATCGCGAGCGTCTGGGCCGCGTGATGGACGAGCTCAAGGACAACACGTTTGCGGGTCTTTCGGGCAACTTCGAGAGCATCTACAACGAGCTCATGAACAACAACGACCCCGACCTGGTCATGGCTGACTTCCGCAGCTACGTTGATGCATGGGAGAAGCTCACGAACAGCTACGGCGACCAGGAGACCTGGAACCGCAAGGCCCTGCTCAACACCGCCTCCTCGGGCTGGTTCTCGAGCGACCGCACCATTCGCGAGTACCGCGACGAGATCTGGCACGCGTAAAGGCGCGCGAGCTCCCTTTGCCGTACGGCATTACTCGACGGGCGTGACAGAGCGCCGCGCCCGTCGCTAATGGGTTAGGAACATCGATGACAGAAGGAGAAATCGATGAGTAAGAAAGAATGCATCGCGATGCTCCTCGCAGGAGGACAGGGCAGCCGATTGGGGGCACTCACCCAAAAGATCGCCAAGCCGGCGGTTAGCTTTGGTGGCAAGTTCCGCATTATCGACTTTTCGCTGTCCAACTGCTCCAACTCGGGCATCGACACGGTGGGCGTTCTGACGCAGTACCGTCCCTACCTGCTGCATGCCTACGTGGGCTCCGGCGAGGCGTGGGATCTGGACAGCCGCGACGGCGGCGTGTCGATCCTGCCGCCGTACGAGACGCAGACCGGCGGCGCCTGGTATGCGGGCACGGCCGACGCCATTACGCAGAACCTGGACTACATCAAGGCCAACGACCCCAAGTACGTCCTGATTCTTTCGGGCGATCACCTGTATCGCATGGACTACCGCAAGATGCTCAAGACGCACATTGAGAACAACGCCGACCTCACGGTGAGCGTTATGCCCGTGCCGTGGGAGGAGGCCAGCCGCTTTGGCATCCTGACCACCGACCCCGAAGACGGCCGCATCACCAAGTTCACCGAGAAGCCCGAGAAGCCCGATTCGAACCTCGCGTCCATGGGCATCTACATCTTCTCGGCCGACGTGCTGATCGAGGCGCTCGAGGAGGACGCTCTGGACCAGCGCTCGAGCCACGACTTTGGCAAGGACATCATCCCCAAGCTGCTCGGTGAGAACAAGCGCCTGTACAGCTATGAGTTCCACGGCTTCTGGAAGGACGTCGGCACCATCGCCAGCTTCCATGAGACCTCGATGGACCTGCTGGGCAACAACCCCGAGTTCGATTTGTTCGACAAGAACTTCCCCATCATGTCCAACATCACCACGCGTCCGCCGCACTACATTGGCCCGGACGGCCGCCTAGACGACTGCCTGGTCTCCAATGGCTGCAAGATCTACGGCACCGCTCGCCACTCGATCCTTTCGACCGATGTCATCATCGAGGAGCGCGCCGTGGTCGAGGACTCCGTGCTGCTGCCGGGTGCGCACGTTAAGAGCGGCGCGCACATCTGCCGCGCTATTTTGGGCGAGAACTCCACGGTCGAAGAGGGCGTGAAGCTCGG
This sequence comes from Collinsella sp. AM44-11, assembly GCF_003467145.1. Taxonomy (NCBI): domain Bacteria; kingdom Bacillati; phylum Actinomycetota; class Coriobacteriia; order Coriobacteriales; family Coriobacteriaceae; genus Collinsella; species Collinsella sp. AM44-11. Next base: position 105,489 of record NZ_QSFE01000001.1, on the reverse strand, counting down.
CTCTGTCGATACCACCAAGGATACGGCCGTCGTTGGAAATGACGTCGTTATCGGGAAGGGGGAATGATCCGATGATCAATCGCAAGGCCATCGGTTATATCACCGCTAACTACTCTTCGTCCTACGGCAGTGTCCTGCTCAAGGACCGCCCCATCGCGTCCGTTCCGTTTTTGGGCCGCTACCGCCTGATCGACTTCCCGCTGTCCAACATGATGAATGCCGGCATTAAGACCGTCGGCGTCGTCATGCCGGGCAACTACCGCTCGCTGATCGACCACGTGGGCTCTGGCAAGGACTGGGGCCTGGACCGCAAGAAGGGCGGCCTGTTCATGGTGCCCGGCAACGCGTATGGCACCACCAAGGGCGGCATGCGCTTCCTGCTGCGCGACATCATCTCCAACAAGACGCTGTTCCAGCGCTCGGAGAAGCCCTATGTCGTGATGATGGGCACCAACATCATCTTTAACATGGACCTCAACACCATCATCGAGGCGCACGAGAACTCCGGTGCCCAGATGACCGTGGTGTACTGCAAGGCCACGCGCAACGTCGATGACGAGACCAAGCTCGAGATTAACGAGAACGGCCGCCTGACGGGCGTGAGCGCCGGCGTCGTGTACGGCGACAACGCGTCTATGGATTGCTGCATCGTCAACCGCGAGACGCTGCTCGAGATCATCGACCACTACCAGGCCGCCGACTATCTGGACCTGCTCGAGGCACTCCAGGGCGACTTTGGCAACATCGACGTGTGCAGCTACGAGTACAAGGGCGAGGTCGTGGGCGTATTTAGCGAGAAATCGCTGTATCGCCGCAGCATGGACCTGCTCGACCAGACCGTGGCCGACCAGCTCTTCGATCCCGAGCGCCCGATCCTGACCAAGGCTCACGACGTGCCGCCTTCGCGCTATGCGACCGGCAGCCACGCCTGCAACTCGATCATTTCGGCCGGCTGCATCATCAAGGGCACCGTGCGCAACTCGATCTTGTCGCGCGGCGTCGTGGTTGAGGAAGGCGCCTCGGTGACCAACTCGATCATTAACCAGAGCTGCATCATCAAGAGCGGCGCACGCGTCGAGAACGCCATCCTGGACAAGAACAACGTGGTTCCCACCAACACCGAGCTTCGCGGCACGCCCGAGAACATCCTGGTGCTGGGCAAGGCTCCGTTAACTTCCGACACCACCATCGTACGTTAACGTTGGCACCGCAACATCGCTCGTAACATGTAGAATAGCCGCCCGGTTAGCGCCAGGCGGCTATTCTCGAATTGCAACATGGGAGACAATATGGCTGATTCCAGCAAAAAGATGCAGATCGTGTTTGCCTCGGCCGAGTGCGCACCGTTTGTGAAGACCGGTGGCCTGGGCGACGTGGCGGGCTCGCTGCCCGCGGCGCTTGTGCGCGCCGGCGCCGAAGTTATCGTGATGGTGCCCAAGTACGCCACCATCAAGGACGAGTACAAGGCGCAGATGGAGCACTTCTCCGACTTTTACGTGAGCCTGGGCTGGCGCAACGAGTACTGCGGGCTCGAGAAGCTCGAGCACGACGGCGTCACTTATATGTTCATCGACAACGAACGCTACTTTGCGCGCGACTATCCGTACGGCTTCTTTGACGACGGCGAGCGGTTTGCGTTCTTCTCCAAGGCCATCACCGAGAGCCTGCAGCACCTGCCGGCCGGCTTTGAGTGCGACATCCTGCACTGCAACGACTGGCAGACGGCACTAGCGCCCGTGTTCTTGCGCGAGTTCTACCAGGGCCTGCCGCTGTATGACCGCGTCAAGACCGTGTTCTCGATCCACAACGTGGCGTTCCAGGGCCAGTTTAGCGACACCGTGATGGAGGACATCCTGGGTGTGGCGCATATTCCCGCTGCTGCCTCGCAGCTGCGTTGCGACGCATGCAGCGTCAACTATATGCTGGGCGCGCTGCGCTATGCCGACGCCATCACCACAGTGAGCCCCACCTATGCCAACGAAATCCAGACGCCCGAGTTTGGCGAGGGCCTGGACGGCGTGCTGCGCGAGCGCTCGTACGCGCTGCAGGGCATTTTGAATGGCATTGACGTGGCGGGCTTTGACCCGGCGACCGACAAGCGCATTGCCGCCAACTACACCGTGGAGGACCGTTCCGGCAAAGCCGTATGCAAGGCAAAGCTGCAGGAGGAACTGGGGCTCGAGGTTCGCGACGACCGCCCGCTCATGGTGATGGTCACGCGCCTGACGCGCCAAAAGGGCATGGACCTGGTCATGTACGCGCTCGACCGCATTCTGGCCGGCGGCGTGCAGTTGGCCGTGCTGGGCACCGGTGACCGCGACTACGAGGACGGCCTGCGCTACTTCCAGGACAAGTACCCCGGCACCATGGCCGCGCGCATCGAGTTCGATCCCGCGCTGTCGCAGCGCATGTATGCCGCCGCCGACATGTTCCTAATGCCTTCGAAGTTTGAGCCCTGCGGCCTGTCGCAGATCATCGCGATGCGCTACGGTACCCTGCCCATCGTGCGCGAGACCGGTGGCCTGAAGGACACTGTGATCCCGTACAACGAGTTTACCGGCGAGGGTACGGGCTTCTCGTTTAGTAACTTTAACGGCGACGAGATGGGTGACGCCGTGTTCCGCGCGGCGCGTCTGTTCTGGGATAACCGCGACGCCTGGAACCAGCTGGTAACGCAGGCCATGAGCCAGGACTTTAGCTGGACGCGCTCGGCCGACAAGTATCTGGGCCTGTATTTCTTTATGCATCCGGAGATTGAGAGGCCGGCACCCGTGGTTGAGGCTGCGGCTGTCGAGGAACCCAAGGCTGAAGAGAAGCCAGATGAAGCTGACCCCGTTAAGGCCGAGCCTGAGGTGAAGGCTGAGGCTACTCCCGAGCCCGAGCCTGAGGTGAAACCCGCCGCGAAGCCTGCGGCCAAGAAGACCACGACGCGTAAGACGACGGCCAAGAAGGCCACGACCACGAAGGCCGCTGCGAGCAAGACCACCGCTGTCAAGACAACGACCTCGCGCAAGCGCACCACCGCAGCTGCCAAGAAGGCCGCCGAAGCCGAGGCTGCTCCCGAGGTAAAGGCCGACGCCGTCGAGGCTAAGGCTGCGGCAAAGGCACCGGCCAAGGCCGCTACCAAGAAGACGACTGCGACCGCCAAGAAGGCAACAGCTGCCAAGAAGATCACAACAACGAAATCGACGACCACGAAGGCCGCCACAACCAAGGCAGCCACAAAGCCGGCCGCCAAAGTCGAGGGGACACCCGCCGAGCCCAAGGCCGAGGCAGCTGTCGAGGCCAAGCCGACCGCCAAGACCACCACGCTCAAGCGCGCAACGACGACGGCCAAGAAGTCCACGACCAAGGCTGCTGCTCCCAAGGCAGAGGCCAAGGCCGAGGACAAGCCCACAGTAAAGGCCAAGCCGGCACCGAAGCCCGCTGAGGTCAAGACCGCTCCGAAGGCTACGGCAAAGGCCGAGCCTGTCAAGGAGGCCCCGGTCTCCCCCGCCGCTTCGGCCGAGGAAAAGGCTCCGACCAAGAAGACCTCCGTCCGCAAGGCAACAGCCACCCGCAAGCGCCGCTAATCCAGACGATCCAAAACCTCATCAAACCCTAAGCAAGGGGCGCTCCAACCGGGCGCCCCTTCTCTGTTGATAGTTGGTAAAACGATTTTCTAGGACAACCGTTCGCCGATGGTAAACGGATGTTGTTTATACAGCCTGTGTACAAAAGATATACTTACATCCTGTGCGTAAAACCCATGGCCCGCAGGCCATGATTCTATTGAACTGGACCGTACTATGAGATTGATACACAACAGCCGTCTACCGCAGTTTCGCACTCCGTTTGGCGCTGTGACCACTGGAACTTCCGTTGCACTCTCGGTGATTTTGGAGGATGCCGATCCCAACCAGGCAACGCTTACGCTGCGCATCTGGGTCGATGAGGTCGGCGAGACCCTGATCCCAATGGAGCACGAAGGCGATGGCATTTTTACCGGCGAGCTCAAATGCACCGAGCCCTGTCTTATCTGGTACAGCTTTATCTGCAATATCGAGGGCCAGCCCGAGGTCCGCTTGGGCGCACCGCAGGGTCGCACCGGTGGCGAGGGCGTAACTTACGACTACGCCGAGGTGCCGTCCTTCCAGATTACCGTCTATAAGCACCGCGAGAACCGCCCCGCTTGGTACGAGCAGGGCATGGTCTACCAGATCTTCCCTGACCGCTACGCTCGTGACGAAAACTGGCGCGAGCGCACGCTGGCCGAGGTCGAAAAACCGCGCAACGGAATCCAGCGCCGCATGATCGAGGACTGGAACGAGCCGCCCGTATACGAGCGCGCCGAGGACGGCTCCATCAAGACCTGGGACTTCTACGGCGGCTCGCTCAAGGGTATCCAAAATGACCTGCCCCGCATCGCGGAGCTGGGCTTTACGGCCATCTACCTCAACCCCATCTTTGAAGCCGCGAGCAACCACCGCTACGACACGGCCGACTACACCAAAATCGACCCAATCCTGGGCACCGAGCAGGACTTTACGGAGCTGTGCGAGGCGGCCGAGAAGCTGGGCATCTCCATCATCCTGGACGGCGTCTTCAACCACACGGGCGACGACTCCATCTATTTCAACCGCTATGGCAACTACCCCGGCATGGGCGCCTGGCAGAGCGAGGATTCGCCGTGGCGCGATGCGTTTTATTTCCACGAGGACGGCTCGTACGACTGCTGGTGGGGCGTGGGCAACATGCCCGCCATCAACGAGAATTCTGAGCTGGTGCGCGAGAAGCTTCTGGGCAAGGACGGCGTGATTCGTAAATGGCTACGTGCCGGCGCTCATGGCTGGCGCCTGGACGTCGCTGACGAGCTTTCCGACGACTTCCTGGCCGAGATCAAGAAGGCCGTACTTGCCGAGAAGCCTGATGCACTGTTGCTCGGCGAAGTCTGGGAAGACGCCTCCAACAAGATCAGCTACGGCCATCTGCGTCGCTACCTACAGGGCTCCGAGTTGGACTCTGCTATGGATTACCCCTTCCGCGACATGGTCATCGGCTTTTTGATGGGCTACAAGAACGCCTACCAGGCAGCCGAGGAAATCGAAACCCTGCGCGAGAACTATCCCCGTGAGGCCCTGTCCTGCGCACTTAATCTGCTTTCGAGCCACGACCGTCCGCGCATTATCTCGGTGCTCGGCGGCGGCCCCGACGAGTCGCAGCTGCCCGAGTGCGAGCGCAGCAAATGGCGCCTGGACGAGAACTCGATGGGCCTGGCCAAGAGCCGTTTTTGGCTCGCCACGCTCATGCAGATGACCTTCCCCGGCGTGCCTTCGATCTACTACGGCGACGAATACGGCCTGGAGGGTCTAACCGATCCGGGCAACCGCCGCACCCTGCCGACCAAGGACCAACTGCACGACTTCGACACGCTGGCTATTGTCAAAAACGCCTCCGCCGTACGCCGCGCACTGCCGTTTATGATCGACGGCGAGATCAAGGCCTTCGCGCTCAACGACGAGGTGCTGGCATACAACCGCACGGGCAGGGATGGCGAGTCCGCGACGGTTATCATTAACCGTAGTCTGCGCAATTCGCACCGCGTGACGATTCCGGCGCTCGACGAATGCGCGAGTGACGTGATCAGCGGTCACGAGTGCGAGATCCACAACGGCACGGTCACGCTCGATTTGTATCCGCTGGGCTCGTCGATCATCTATCACCATGCCGAGCAGCGCCTGCAGGAGCCGCTCGATCACGGCGCGGGCGTTGTGTGCCATATCACCTCGGTACCGACCGATGACGGCAAGCCCGGTACGATCGGCGCACCCACGCGTCGCTTTATCGACCATCTGGCCGCTATGGGCATGCGCTACTGGCAGGTCCTGCCTGTCAACCCGACGGACTTCTTCCGCTCCCCTTACGCCGGTCCTTCGGCCTTTGCAGGTAATATCGACCTGCTGCCCGAAAGCCACGAGGAGCTGGCGGCCGACTTTGAAACTTGGAAGGCCCGTGGCGGCGAGGATGCCGATCCGCTGTACACCGCGTTTAAACATCGCAATGCCGATTGGCTCGAGAAGTACTGCGTCTACATGGCCGTCAAGAAATACTTTGAGGGCGAGTCGCGCCACGATTGGCCGGCAGATGTTGCGCGCTACAACGAGCACCTGATTGACGACAAGCGCTTCCACGACGAGGCCGAGCTTCAGGCGTACATGCAGTACCGCTTTGACCTAGCCTGGTGCGAGCTCATGAACTACGCGCACAAGAAGGGCATCGAGGTCATCGGCGATATTCCTATGTACGTGTCCGACGATTCGGCAGATGCGTGGAGCGAACCCGAGAACTTCTGGCTATCCGATACCGGCAAGGCAATCGAGATCTCCGGTGCGCCGCCCGACAACTTTGCGCCCGAGGGTCAGGTGTGGGGCAACCCGACGTTCCGCTGGGACCACATGAAGCAGAACGGCTATAGCTGGTGGATGGATCGCCTACGTCGTGCGTTCTCACTTTACGACCGCGTGCGTCTGGATCACTTCTTGGGCTTCCACAGCTACTTCAGTATCCCCGCTGGCAAGGCTTGCGCCGAAGGTCGCTGGCTGGCGGGACCGGGCAAGGACCTGTTTCAGACCGCCTATGACGAGCTGGGTCCGCTCAACTTTATTGCCGAGGACCTGGGCTATTTGACGCCCGGCGTTCGCGCCATGGCCTCGACCTGCGGCTTCCCCGGCATGGACGTGCTGGAGTTTGGCGACTACGACGTCCGTTGCGGCGTGCACCCTACGCCAGGAAAGATCCTGTATACCTCGACGCACGACACGTCGACGCTTGCCGGCTGGTGCACGCGCTCCTTTGCGGGTGGCGACGAACCGAGCGGCATTGCATTGGCAAGCGAGCTCATGGGCAACGCCCTGACAAGCGACGCTCCCCTGGTGATGATGCCGCTGCAGGACGTGCTGGGGCTTGGCGACGACACGCGCATGAACGTACCGGGCGTGGCCACGGGCAACTGGACCTGGCAGGCTGACGAGGCCGACGTTGCGGCCGCTGAGGGCAAAACCGCACAGCTCCTGCGCAACACGCATAGATTCTGGGGCGAAGCGTGATAAAACGCCCGATATAGGGTACAGTTACAGACGTTTGAATTTTTGCGGGCAGAGTAATCTGCCCGCTTTGTGCTGAAAAGGAAGTATTATGGCGCGCTACGATTACAAGTGCTCGAGCTGCGGCAACGTGTTTGAGGTTGAGCATCCCATGTCCGAGACTCCCGAGGTCGTGTGCCCGAGCTGCGGTGCCCCGGCGGCCAAAACGTTCTCGGCCAGCAGCATTAAATTTGAGGGCAGCGGTTTCTACAACACCGACCAGCGAAGCGGCGGCTCCAGCACAAGCGCCACGAGCGGTTGCTGCGCCAACTGCCCGCACAGCCACTAGAAACCAATCAGCCCCGCGACCGGCACCAATCGCGGGGCTGTTTCTTTGCGCTATGGATAGCTCTATGAGTTGCGCACCAGCCTGGCGCAGAAGTGGCCGTCGTAGGAGTCGGCGTTTACCGGCACGCTTTGGAAGAGGCCTCGATCGTTCTGGCGTACGGATACGAGCTTCTTGGCCTGATCGAACTCGGGGAGTTGCAGAATCTGCGCCTCGGAGAGCGGCTCCAGGCTAAAACCGGTGCCCTCGGGAGAGTTCAGGAACGCTTCCACGACCTGTGTGTTCTCCTCGTCGAAGACCGAGCATGTCGCATAGATAAGCTCGCCACCAGCAGCCACGCGCGCAGCGGCTTCCTTGAGCATCGTCAGCTGCAGCTTGGGCAGCTCAACCGTCACATCCTTTTCGGTCAGGCGCCACGGGATCTCGGGATGACGACGCATGGTTCCGGTGCCAGAGCACGGCGCATCGATAAAGACTGTGTCGAACTTAACCGGCTCGCCAAGCATGGCATCAAACGATGTGAGCACCTCATCAAGCTCGCAAGCATCACCAGAAACCGTACGAACGCCCTGAATACCGGCCTTATGCAGGCGAGCGAGATTCAGATCGCACTTGCGATCATGCAAATCGAGCGCCGTATGCTGACGCTCATAGCCCGCACGCTTGGCCTGGCACATCATCACATAGGTCTTGGTGCCACGACCGGCACCAATCTCAAGGCAGCTTCCAGGGCACGTGGCAGCTGTGGCGATGAGCTGGGCGTTAAGATCCGAGGCCACGGCAGCAGCGCGCTCAAATACGCCCGACGAAACGGTAACCTGGGCATCAACCGGGGCATGACAGCCCGGGAAGACAGGCGCGACGAGCTGCGAGATATACGGATCGGGATTAGTCGCAAAGGCGTTCTCATGCAGAGCCAGCGGCGCGGGCGCCAGATTGCCGGCAAAGTTGAGCGCACCCTCTGGCGTGTCGAAGGATGCCATAATGCGAGCGCACAGCCAGCGCGGCAGACCCATCAGACGCGACAGACGAACCAATCGTCGCTCAGACTCATTCACATCGGACGCCGTAGCAAAGTCCTCAACGTTATCCGCAACCTTATGCAGTACAGCATTGGCCAAGCCAGCGGCAGACTTAGCACCGCAGCGAACCAGCTCAACACCCTGACTTACGGCAACGCGGCCAGGCGTATGCAGATAGAGCATCTCGAAGGCCGAGATACGAAGCGCCATGCGAACGCGCGGCGCGACCTTTTTGGGTTTATCGAGAAACTGATCGAGCAACTCGTCCAAAATACCCTGCGTGGCGGCAACACCGAGCGCCAGGCGAGCGGCAAACGCAGAATCGCGCTGGTCAATGGCCTTGGCCGATGCGCGAGAGGACAGCACGTCGCGCGCATACATGCCGCGGCGATCGGCCTCCATCAGCACATCGAGCGCAAGCTTGCGCGCGGGAGACAGCTTGCTCATGACAAAACACCCCAGATAAGATCGGCACCCTGCAGGCCAGCAGCCCAAGCAGAAGCAGTCATAGCACGCTTGCCATCAGGCTTAACCTCGAGCAGTTCAACCGAGCCATCAGAAAGGCCCAGGTAAACACGCTTGGCCTTAACGAGAACCTGACCCTCGCCGAGCGACACATCAGCCGCCGCAGCATCGAGCACACGCACGGTCTTGCCGGCAATCACGCAACGAGCAGGCGCGGTATCGGACGAAGCCAGCACATGACGCACGCAATCAAGCGCCGCCATGTGCGGATCTAGACGCATCTCCTGCTTGGAAATCTTCGCAGCATGGGTGACAAGCGACTCATCCTGCTCGATCCACACCGCCGTACCATCGGCAAGCGACGGTAGCGTATCGGCCAGCAGCTTACCGCCAAGCTCACCAAGCTCCATCGTGAGCGCCTCGGCATGCTTACCGGCAACCGACGTAGACGCCTGGGCACAATAAGCGCCGGTATCAACGCCATGTCCAATACGCATGATAGAAACGCCAGCAACCTCATCACCAGTAAGAATCGCACGCTGAATAGGAGCAGCCCCACGCCAGCGAGGCAGCAAGGACGCATGAACATTCACAATACCAAGCGGCGCCATATGCAGCACCTCATCGGGCAAAATGCAACCATAAGCAGCCACACAGAAAATGTCAGCCTGGGCAGCCTGGAGCACCTCAACAACCTCAGGCGTCATACGATTAGCCTCAACAACAGGCAGACCAAGCTCGAGCGCCTTAGCCTTAACAGGAGACGGCTCCAGCTTCTTACCACGCCCACGAACAGCATCGGGACGAGTAATAACGAGCGCAACCTCATTACCAGCAGCAACAAGCGAAGTCAGCGAAGGCACAGCAAAATCAGGCGTACCCATAAACACAATACGCATAAAGGACATCTCCCCTCAACCAAAGCCGAGACGGCTACAAAGAGCAGCGGAAAGCCAAATCACCAGCCCATCCGCAATAACATTTCAACAAGAACAAATATACCCAAAACCAAAGAAAGAGCCGCAATAAAAGCAGCTCTTTCAGCAAAGCACCCATCAGCGAAGACGCCCATCCCTGGCCCGACGGCACCCGGGCGAACCGAGCCAGAACAACGCAGTCCCCGGTGCTGAGCGCCCACATATCGTCCCGCGCGCAGTTTCGCAGCAAAGCGAGAATGTTTGAGCACGGGATGATATGTGGGCGCTCAGCACCGGGGACGGTGGGCCCTACTCCGTCTCGCCCGGTCGAGCGCCGCGGGCCAGGGCGTCCTGGTACTCCTTGACGGCCTTGAGCCTCTGCATGGGCTTAAGGCGCTCGAACATGGTGTTGCCGTGCAGGTGGTCGATCTCGTGCTGCAGGCACACGCAGAACAGATCGCCCGAGGCCTCATAACGAATCAGGTTGGCGTCCAGATCATACGCCTCGACGACGACATGGTCGGGACGCTCGATCTCGCAGCTAATGCCAGGGATGGAAAGGCAGCCCTCGCTAAAGGGCACCAGATGGTCACTCTGCTCAACAATGACGGGGTTAATGAGCACGTACGGGTCGTAGTCGTTCTTGTCGCTGTAGTCGCAGTCGATGGTGACGAGCTGAATAAGCTCGCCGATCTGCGGAGCAGCCAGGCCGCAACCGCCGTTGTCGAACATCATCTTCTTCATCTTCTCGGCAAGCGCCTCGATCGCCGGGGTGATCTCCTCGATCACGGCGCACTCCTGACGCAGGCGAGGGTCGGGCGACAGTACGATTCCGTTGGCTTCCATGGCCATCCTTTCGGGTTGTTACATCAAATCATAGGCATCGACGTCAACGCTCACGCTCACGCCGCGCACAGAGCCCACCTCTTTGAGGCAGGCGTCGATATCATCAGAGACATGGTACCCCACAGGCGACTTCACAAGCAGATGGAAGCGGTAACGGTCCTTGGCTCTCTCGATTACACACGAAGCCGGGCCCAGCACCTGCGGCAAGGCACTCCCCGCCCTCAAAAAGTCGGGCGCGGCGGCATGCCAGCGGCGCTTAAGAAGCTTTGCAATGCGCCCAATGTAGTCCTGCGCGTCATCCGCGTTCGCCGACCACACCAAAATGTTGACCAGACGCACGAACGGTGGATACAGGGCGTCGCGGCGCTGGTCCAAGTCGTAGTCGGTAAAGATCGAACGGTCGTGCTTAGCGACGGCGCGAATGACCGGATCCTCGGGCAGGTAGGTCTGGATGATCACCTCACCGGGACGATCGCCGCGACCGGCACGGCCCGCCACCTGTTCCAGCAGATCGTAGGCGCGCTCCCCTGCGCGGAAATCGGGCAGCTTAAGGGCGAAGTCGGCATTGACCACGCCCACGAGCGTGACCTCGGGAAAATCGAGACCTTTAGCGATCATCTGGGTACCCAGCAACACGGCGCAATCCGCCGCATCGAACTGCTCGAGCAGCTTTTTGTGCGCATCCTTGCCACGCGTGGAATCGGCATCCATGCGAATGATGGCAACGTCCTCGGGAAGCAACTGGTGCAGAGCGTCCTCGATCTGCTGCGTGCCCAGGCCCATTTTTGCCAGGTAGCGACTGCCGCATTTGGGGCAACGGCTCGTGGGCGCGGGATACGGCTGCACGCGCCAAGACGAACCGCATGTGTGACACTGCAGCGTGTGTGTGCGCTCGTGATACGTAAGCGCTGTGGAGCAGTGGTTGCAGGTGGGGACGCAGCCGCACTCGCGGCACATCAGGAATGGCGCAAAGCCACGGCGGTTATGCAGCAACACGGCCTTCTCGCGGCGCTCGACCACACGCTCCAATCCCTCCATCAAGGGTTTTGAGATCATGGAGCGGCTGCCGTGCGAGAACTCGCGACGCAGGTCAGCAATGCGGACCGTAGGCAGCACGGCGTGTCCGGGGCGCTCGGGCATCTCGACACGCGTCCAGGTGGCACCGTTATACATGCCGCGGCGGCAGCGGTCGAGGGCCTCGGCAGAAGGCGTGGCCGACCCCAGCACGAGCGGGCAGCGATAGCGGCGCGCCATCTCGGCTGCCACCTCGCGCGCATGGTAGCGCGGACTGGACCCCTGCTTGTAGCTGGTCTCGTGCTCCTCGTCAATGATGATGAGGCCCAGGTCGCCAAGCGGGCAAAAGAGCGCCGAACGTGCGCCGACGACCACGCGGGCGGAACCGCTGGCAACCATGTCCCACTGGTCCAGGCGCTCGCCGGCCGAAAGACGCGAGTGGAAAACCGCGACCGTCTCGCCAAAGCGGGAGCGGAAGCGGCCGACGGTCTGGGCTGTCAGCGAAATCTCGGGTACCAGCACGCAGGCAGAGCGGCCAGCCGCGAGCACGCGCTCGATGGCGGATAGATAGACCTCGGTTTTGCCGGAGCCGGTGACGCCGTCGACCAGCACCACGTCGCCATGAGCGTCCAGACGGGCGCGCTCAATCTGCGCGAGTGCCTGTTGCTGGCCACTGGTAAGGGAGACCGGCGCTTTGCCGCTTGCCGAGGACAGCGTGGTCTGCTCGCCGCAGCCACGCCAGGCGCGGCGCTCTTCCACCACCACAACGCCGCGTTTTTCGAGCGCCTTGATGGTCGCCGACATGCTGTTATAGAGAAGGTTGAGGTCGCGCGTCGTGACCGGTCCGCACTGGAGCGCCTCGATGAGTTGGCGCTGGCGGACCGCGGTCTTGGGTGGCGTGTAGTCAAAGCCTTCGGGCGTAAGCATCACCCAGCGGTTTTGGATGGGTTTGACGGCTGGACGTTCAACCGTCCACACGCCGTCGTCGCCCTTGACCACACGCGGGCTGCCGCCCGGTGGCAAAAACAGGCGCAGGCACTCGGAAAGCGTTGCGACGTACTCGTGGCTCATCCAGCGTGCGATACGGGCGGCTTCGGCGGTAAAGAGCGGTTTGCTGAGGATAGCCTCGACGGCTTTAATACGCGCGGGGTCGAGGGCGTTGTTACCCTGCAGGTCGCCCAGCTCAGGCGCAATATCAACGATATAGCCCGCGGCGGCACGGTTACCAAAGTGGACCAGGACCGTGGATCCGATCTGGACCTCGTTGGCAAGGGACTCGGGGATGCCGTAAGCAAACGGTTCCGACAGCGCACGGGTGGGGATGTCGAGGACCACGCTCGCGTAGGCGGCGATGGGTTCGGGTGCAGGCTCGGGCTTCACCGGAGTCTCCTCCGGTTCCGGCGAACCAAACAGCGACAGTTGTTGAGCCATACACCACCTCTAACGAACGGACCTGAAAGGGGTGGGACAAAATAATCAGTAGAGTTTGTCCCATGGCCGATACGAGTGTCGAGCTTGTTGCGTCACTCGAACATGGGACAAACACTACTGATTATTTTGTCCCAGCAACCCACTCATCGGTACAGAAACAAGAGCCCCGCTCGGGGGAACGGGGCTCGGATACATGCGTTTACGCGTCTGCTACAGCGCCATCGTGCGGGCGCGGTCGATGCGTGCCAGGCAGTCGTCGCGGCCGACGAGCGCCATGGTCTCGCCCAACGGGGGGCTCACCATGTTGCCGCAGACGGCGACGCGCACGGCCTGGAACACCACGCGCTTCTTAAGGTCCATCTGCTCGGGCAGCGGCTCAAGCGAGGCGTCGATGGTCTCGGCAGTCCACTCGCCCACACCCTCAAGCGCGGCCTTGGCGGCGTCCAGAATGGCACCCATGCCCTCCTTGGCCAGGCCTTTGTTGACGGACTTCTCGTCATACTCGAGTGTCTCGGCCGTGGCAAAGATGGGGGCGGCGACGGTCACGGCGTCGGCCGGCATCTTGGTGCGCGGCTTGACGATGGCGGCAAGCGCATCAATCCAGTCCTCGCCGTACTCGACATTACCCTCGATGAGACCCGCCTCGTGCAGTTCGGGGACCATGATCTCGTCGGCAAACTGGGCATCGGACATGCCGTTGATGTACTCGGCGTTGACCCAGTCGAGTTTCTTGGGGTCGAAGGTCGCCGGGTTCTTGGAGATGCGGTCGAGCGAGAACTTGCTGGCCAGGACATCGCGCGGGATGATTGTGGTCTCGCCGTCGAGCGACCAGCCGAGCAGCGCCAGGTAGTTGACGAAGGCGTCGGACAGGTAACCGGCGTCGCGGTACTCCTCCACCGAGGTGGCGCCATGGCGCTTGGAGAGCTTCTTGCCGTCGGCGCCCAGGATCATGGAGATGTGGGCGAACGTGGGCACAGGCGCACCGAGGGCCTCGTAGACCATGACCTGACGCGGGGTGTTGGACAGGTGGTCGTCGCCGCGGATGACATGGGTGATCTTCATCATGGCGTCGTCGACGACGGTCGCAAAGTTGTACGTGGGCGTGCCATCGGAGCGGAAGATGACAAAGTCGTCGAGCTCCTTGGCGTCGAAGGTCACCTCGCCGTGGACGGCATCGTGGATGACGACGTCGCCGCGGTCCTCGGGTACCTTGATGCGCAGGACGTAGGACTCGCCGGCCTCGATGCGACGGCGGGCCTCCTCGGGATCAAGGTCGCGGCAACGGCGCTGATAGCCCTGGAAGGGGTCCTTGCGCTCCTGCGCGGCCTTGCGATCGGCGTCGAGCTGCTCCTTGGTGCAGAAGCAGGGATAGGCCTTGCCCTCGTCCCAAAGCTTCTGGGCAGCCTGCTTGTACAGGTCCAGGCGCTCGGTCTGGGCGTAGGGGCCAAAGTCTCCGCCCACCTCAGGACCCTCGTCCCAGTCCAGGCCCAGCCAACGCATGGCGCGCAGGATGATCTGCGTGTTCTCGTCGGTGGAACGGGTGGGATCGGTGTCGTCGATGCGCAGGATGAACGTGCCGCCGTTAGCACGGGCGAAAGCCCAGTTATAGATAGCGGTGCGGGCGCCGCCGATGTGCAGCTTGCCCGTCGGTGAGGGTGCAAAGCGGACGCGAACGTCTGATGCCATGGAAATCTCCTCGATTGCAGGATGGATGTCTAACCGCATCAGTATAAAGCATCAAAGCAACCTCCGCACAAAGGGCACCGACCAGTCATTGGGGACAGACTTAAATGACCATTCGTTGGGGACGTTCTTCGAAGCTAACTGAACAGGAGTGTCCCAAACTGCCGTCACTTGGGGACGTTCCTAAACTGCCGGCAGAAAAGGACCGTCCCCAAGTGCCGACACATAAGGAACGTCCCCAGGTGCCGTAAGAGTGTTCCTATTGGCTGGTCATTTAAGTCTGTCCCCAATGAGTGGGTGCGGAAAGGGTGTGAATGTTTGATTTACGCGCTATGATGTGCCCTTGCATAGAGAGCCCAGCGGAATGGTAACGGTCGCCGGGACACGTTTTTGAAAGGACAATCATGTCAGAAGAACTTCGTTCCATCTCACCCCAACACGGGTCCTTTGTATTTACGTCGGAATCGGTGACCGAGGGCCATCCCGATAAGATCGCTGACCAGATCAGCGACGCCGTACTCGACGCAATCCTCGCCAAAGAAATAGAGCTGCAGGAGCAGGGCTATATTGCGCCCAACGGCGTGCCCGCCAACGTGGAAAACGTCCGTTGTGCCTGCGAAACCCTCGTGACCACCGGTACCGTCATCGTTGCCGGCGAGATCCGTACCCAGGCATACGTCGACGTGCAGGAAATTGCCCGCGGCGTTATCCGCCGCATTGGCTACAACCGTGCCAAGTTCGGTTTTGACTGCGACACCTGCGGCGTCATGAGCCTTATCCACGAACAGTCACCCGACATCGCCCAGGGCGTCGACGAGTCGTTTGAGACCCAGACCGGCGCTACCACCGACCCGATCGACTTGATCGGCGCCGGCGACCAGGGCATGATGTTCGGTTACGCCTCCAACGAGACCAAGACCTTAATGCCCATGCCGCACTACCTTGCCAGCCGCTTGGCCGAGCGCCTGGCAGCCGTGCGCCACGACGGCACCCTGGCCTATCTGCGCCCCGACGGCAAGACCCAGGTCACCGTGCGTTACGAAGATGGCAAGCCCGTCGAGGTCACGACCATCGTCATCTCCACGCAGCATGCCGCCGAGATCGAGGACATGGGCAAGATCAAGGCCGATCTGATCGAGCACGTCATCACGCCAGTCATGGCTGCCGAGAACATGCCGTGGGACAACGCGGACATCTACGTGAACCCCACCGGACGCTTTGTCGTGGGCGGGCCTATGGGCGACACGGGCCTCACCGGCCGCAAGATCATCGTCGACACCTACGGCGGCTACGGCCGTCACGGCGGTGGCGCCTTTAGCGGCAAGGACTGCACCAAGGTCGACCGCTCCGCCGCGTATGCTGCGCGCTGGGTCGCCAAAAACGTGGTCGCCGCCGGTCTGGCCGACCGATGCGAAGTCGAGCTGGCCTACGCCATCGGCGTGTCCAAGCCGCTGTCAATCATGGTCGACACCTTTGGCACCGCACATGTTGCCGAGGACAAGATCGTCGAGGCCGTCGAGAAGACCTTCGACCTGCGCCCGGGCGCAATCATCCGCGACCTAGACCTGCGTCGCCCCATCTACGAAAAGACGGCAGCCTACGGTCACTTCGGCCGCGAAGACGCCGACTTCACCTGGGAAAAAACCGACCGAGTCGAAGAACTCAAAGCAGCCTGCGGCCTGTAAGCTAGCGGCAAAAGCTACAGCCAAATCGAAACGCACCAAAAGAGGTACCGGACCAACCGGTACCTCTTTTTTATTAACCGGTGGTGAAGATGAGCCGACCTGGGACGCAGAATAGGTTCCCAGCTGATGAATTTTGCAGCAAGCGTGCCCCTACCATGTATCCTAAGTTCCGAGGGCTTTGGTATTTGGTCGATCGCGAGTTCCGCACGAGCCGGAGGCCACTTAATGTGGCCTCCGTGCGAGCCAGGACTGTAGAGCAGGCGACCAAATACCAAAGCCCTCGGAACGACGGGATAGAACAGGAGCGCATATGGCAGGCAAGCCGCAAACACTAGCTACGACCTCGGCATTCGAGATCTTGGGGCCCGTCATGGTCGGCCCCAGCTCATCGCACACCGCCGGCGCCCTGCGGTGCGCCCAAGTTGCCGCCAGCCTGCTGGAAGGCCGCATCACCAAAGTCACCTTTGGCCTGTGGAACTCCTTCGCCCACACCTACCGCGGCCACGGCACCGACCGTGCGCTCGTCGCGGGCATCCTGGGCCTCGACACCGATGACGAAAACATCAAGCAGGCCTTTGACCTCGCACGTGAGCAGGGCCTCGAATATCACTTTGACATCAAGGGCGACGACGCCTCCATCCACCCCAACACCGTCGACATCGACATGGTCGACGACACGGGCGCCACGGCCCAGGTCCGCGGTGAGAGCCTGGGCGGCGGCAAGATGCGCATCAGCCGCATTAACGGCGTCGGCGTCGACATCTCGGGCATGTACTCCACACTCTTCGTGGCGCACTACGACGTCCCCGGCGTGCTCGCCGCGCTCACGAACCTGCTCGCCTACGCACACGTGAACATCGCGTTCTGCCGCACCTACCGCACCGAAGTGGGCGGCCAGGCCTACTCCGTCTTCGAGACCGACGGCGCGCCCGACGACACCGTCGTCCCCATGCTCCGCAAACTCGACAATGTCGATTACGCGACCTTTATCGAGCTCCCCGGTTCTGCCTCGTCGCTCTCCCCCGGTGTCTCGGCAAAGGAGATCTTCGACGACGGCGAGCAGCTGCTCGATGCGTGCGCCGAGCTCGGCCTGAATATCGGCGCCGTTATGGCCGTGCGCGAGGCGCGTCTGACCGGCGAGGCCCACGCCGTCGCCGCCATGCGCCGCGTGCTCGACGTCATGCGCGAGGAGACCACGACCCCCATCGTCAATCCGCAACGATCGCTCGGCGGGCTTATCGGCGGCGAGGCTAAACTCGTCGATGCCACCGGCCGCAACGATTTGAGCACGAGCCTGATGGGCACCGTTCAAACCGACGCCGTGGCCCGCGCGATGGCCGTGCTCGAGCGCTCCGCCACGATGGGAGTGATCGTCGCCGCTCCCACGGCAGGCTCCGCGGGTGTCGTGCCCGGCTGCGTGCTGGCGCTCGCCGATCACCTTCAGCTCGACGACGAGCAGGTCATGGACGCGCTCTACTGCGCAGCCGCCATCGGCCTCAACCTCACCACGAGCGCCTGCGTCGCCGGTGCCGAGGGCGGCTGCCAGGCTGAGGTAGGAAGTGCGGCCGCCATGGCAGCCGCCGCGCTGGTGCAGATGCTCGGCGGCACGCCCGGGCAGGCGCTCGACGCCAGTTCCATCGCGCTGAGTAACTTGCTGGGCCTCGTTTGTGACCCCGTCGGTGGCCTCGTGGAGGTACCCTGCCAAAACCGCAACGCCATCGGCGTGGCAGCCGCCTTTAGCTCGGCGCAGCTTGCACTTGCCGGTATCAAGAGCCTGGTGCCGTTTGACCAGATGGCGCACGTCATGCTCTCCGTGGGCCACGCGTTGCCGGCCACGCTGCGCGAGACGGCAAAGGGTGGCATCGCGCAGGCTCCGGCCGCACTTTCGGCCTGTGCAAAATGCGGTGTGTGCGGATAGCGACAAAGAAAGACTCGAAGGTGGGACAAATGTCCCACCTCTTTTGAATGCCACCGTTTCCTTACCACAATCAACTAGGTAATCGCTATAATGCAAGCCCAGTAAAAACACGATGAGCCGCAAGGCGAAATCCGAAGGATATGCATACGATGTCGCAAAACGATCGAACTCAACTGATTCCCGATCCGCAGCAGCCGAGCAGGCACACCGGCGGCGTTCAGTCGCCGCGTCCTATCGCGCCGAGCCACGGTCAGCAGCGTGGTGCGGCAAACGCTTCGCAACGCCCGAACCAGCAGCGCCAGCAACGTCAGCAGCGCCAGGCAAACGGCAATACGCCCAAGCAGCCCCCCAAGCACGGTCGAGGCGATCGCGACCCCGCGCGCAAACCCGCCGAGAACAATAAGTCGGGCAAAAAGACGACGCTCTTTGTCGTCCTGGGTCTTATCGTCATTGTCTATATCGTAGGCGTCGTAGCGTTTTCCCAGCTAGCCTACCCCAACACCACCATCGCCGGCGTCGACGTCTCGTTCTCCAACGCTTCGTCTGCCGCCACCAAGGTCAACTCGGCATGGAAGCACTATAAGCTCACCGTGACAGGCGATGACTTTAGCTGGACGTATCAGCCCGAGTCCGATGAGCCCATCGTCGACGGCGAAGCTGCCGCAAAAGAGATCATCAGCCACAACGAAGCCTTTGTATGGCCGGTCCGCCTTGTGGAATCCTTAAGCGGAAAGACCAAAACAACCGCTACCTCCAACGAAGTCGATCTTGATCAAGACGTCGACCTGTCCATGCTCTCCGACACTTTTGACCAAAAGAAGTTTGAGAAGGATCTGGGCGCCGCCATCGACGAGTTTAACGAGGGGCGCTCGGGCACGTTCGAGGCCAATAGCTCCTATGACGAGCAGGCCGGCAAGTTTACCGTCGAGAAGGCGCGCTCCAACGAAAAACTCAACCGCGAGCATGTCATTAAGTATGCCGAGCTCGAGCTTGCCTCGCTGGCCGAGACCGTAGATCTTTCCAAGCTCGGCAACGATGCCTATGAGCCGCTCAATGGAACGCTGACCGATGATCAGATTCAGGCCGCATGCGATGCCGCCAACAACTTCTTGGGCGTCAACGTGACCCTCAAGCTAAACGGCGAGGATACCGGAAAGGTTGATGGCAGCTCCGTGTTGCAGTGGATCAGCTTTGCCGATCCTGCCAACCCCACGCTCGATACGTCGCAAATCAGCAGCTGGGCAGCCGAGCTCGCGAACGGCTTTAATACCGTGGGCTCCACTCGCTGGTGGACGCGCGCCGATGGCAAGCAGTGTGCCGTCGAAGGCGGTGACTTTGGTTGGTCCATTGACAGCAGCTCGCTCGCCAAGCAGGTCGAGGACGCCATTAACAACAAGCAGACCGGCGAAATCGAGATCAAGTACTCCCAGAAGGCCGACACCTTTACCGCAAAGGGAGAGCCCGACTGGAAGGCGTATATCGACGTCGATCTGTCCGAGCAGCACGCGCGCTACTATGACGAGAACGGTAATATCGTTTGGGAGGCCAACTTTATTTCTGGCAAGCCGGGAGAGGACGCCACCCCCGAGGGCGTATGGCAGATCAACAGCAACAATGGCGCCAGCAAGCTTATCGGTGCCAAGGACCCCGAGACCGGCAAGCCCAAATACGAGAGCCCGGTCAGCTATTGGATGCCGTTCGAGGGCAATATGGTCGGATTCCACGACGCCACCTGGCAAAACGACAAGAGCTTCGATAATGCCGAGTCGTACAAGTGGTGCGGCAGCCACGGTTGCATCAACCTGCGCCTGGCCGATGCAAAGGCACTTCACGACTGCATCAAAGTCGGCCTGTGCGTGGTTGTCCACTCGTAGTGCAACGCGCGCATTCCCACAACGTGGAGCCGCTGCGACCAATCTAACAGTTCCGAAAGAATCCGCCATATGCGCCCGCCTTACGCGACGGGCGCATATACTTATTGAGGAACTTTCTATAAAGGAGACGCTATGCCGAATGTCCCCACCATCACCCCAGGCCCGGATGATGCCGAGTACACGCCCGAAGGTGCCACCGAAACGATTCCTTTGATTACAAACGTACATGCCGAAAAGCAGAGCGGACGCACGAACGATACCGCCGAGATTTCCGATGAAGAAGCCTATGCAAAGCTCAAGGCAAAGCGTGCCGAGCGTCGGCGCAAAAAGCTCATCCAACGCGGTATCGCCGTCGGTGTCGTTGTTGCCATCGCGCTCATTGCCATCATCGCAACGCTGGTCATCAACGCGCAACCCGCAGGCACCAACGGACCGGTGACCGACATGGTCACCGAAGGCACGTTTACCACCACAGTCGAAGCCAAGGGACAGCTCAAGCCTATTTCAGCCTCGGTCGTCTCCCCTTCCGTCGATGGTACGGTGGCGCAGATCAACGTGCAGGCCGGACAGAGCGTCAACGAGGGCGACGTGCTCATGACCATTAAGAACGACGCGCTCGATAGCGCTGTTTCCGAGGCGCAGCGCGCGGTCGCGGCCGCCCAGGAAGACCTGAACAATGCAAAGGCGACGCTCGCGGCCGCACAGGCCGCACCGACAACGGACAGTGACGGATCGACCGGCCCATCGGACGCAAACGCCAACGCAAATGCCGTCTCGACCGCCCAGCGCAACCTCGCCTCGGCCCAGGCAACGCTGGAGCAGGCAACTGCAAAGGCGGCCGAGCGCACCGTAAAGGCCCCCAGCTCGGGCAACATCGTCGAGCTCAACGCCAAAGTCGGTGCCACGGTGACCGGAGGCACGATCATGGGCGAAGGCGACACGAGCGGCGGCAAGCAGTGCATGCAAATCGCCGACCTGTCCAAGATGAAGGTGACGGTTCAGGTGGGCGAAAAGGATATCGCCAAAATTGCCGTGGGCCAAAGCGCCAACGTGACCTATCCCGCGTTTCCCGATATCGTGAGTCAGGGCACCGTCACGGCTATCGCCTCGGTGGCAAACTCTGACTCCGGCTCCGGTAGCGGCGGCAGCGTGACCTTTAACGTCGACATCCTCATCGAAGCACCCGACAGTCGCCTTAAGCCGGGTATGACTGCCGAGGTCTCGGTAGTGACCGAGAAGCTCGACGACGTGGTTATGGTGCCGACCATGGCGCTGATGACCGAAGACGGCGAGCACTATTACGTCAATCTGGCCACCGATTCGGAAGGCAAGAAGACGCGCCGCGTGAAGGTGACCGTCGTGACGCAAAACGACAACGAGGCTGTAGTCGGTAAGACGCAGGTCAAGCGCGACGACCAGGGCAACGAGATCAACCCAGACGTCCCGGTTACCAAGTTACGCGACGGCGACACCATCGTGACGGATACCGGCACAGGCATGACGGCAGACGGCGGCGACAATATGTCTGCCGACGAGGGCAAGTAATGCGTCCCGTCATCGACATCCGCAACGTGCACCGCATCTTTGAGAGCGAGGCCGGTTGCGCCCACATCCTGCACAACGTGAGCCTGGCGGTGAACCCCGGTGAGTTCGTCGCCATCACCGGCCCCTCGGGCTCGGGCAAGTCGACGCTCATGAACATCCTGGGCTGCCTGGACAAGCCGACGGCGGGTGATTATTTCCTGCAAGGGCTCAACGTCGCCGAGCTCGACGATGATGAGCTCACCGAGGTGCGCGCGCTGAGCATCGGCTTTGTCTTTCAGAGTTTTAACTTGCTGCCGCGTCTGACGGTGATCGAAAACGTCATGCTGCCGCTGTCCTACACCAATGTGCCGCGTAGCCAGCGCGAGATGCGCGCCGTGCACGCGCTGCAAGCCGTCACACTGCCGGTCGACCATTGGGACCACCGAATATCGGAACTCTCGGGCGGACAGATGCAGCGCGTCGCCATCGCGCGCGCCCTCGTCAACGACCCGCCCATCATTTTGGCCGACGAGCCAACGGGAAATCTAGACTCGACAACCGGGGCGCTCGTCATGGAAACCTTCCACAAGCTCCAGAAACGCGGCAAGACCATCGTACTCATCACGCATGACCCCGGCATCGCCGCCGAGGCCGATCGAGCCGTAACCATCCGTGACGGGCGAATCCATGACGGCGCATATGTCGCGCATACACCGAATACGTTACGAGGGGCCGTCAACAACCTGCCCGCGATTTCTGCAACCACCAATCAGCCGAAAGGAGCGAAGGCATGAGCACCCGCGATCTTGTCCAAGAAGCCCTTCACTCGCTCGAGGCCAACAAGGGACGCAGCCTGCTCACCATCCTTGGCATCGTCATTGGCATCGCCTCGGTCATCGCCATGACTTCGCTCATCGGCGGCATCCAAAACAGCCTAGTCAACAGCCTGGGCCTCAATGCAGCCCGCATGGTAGAGATCTATTCGTCCCAAGAACTCACCGATTCGGATGTGGAAAAGCTTCGCAAACTGGTGCCGCAGATTGAGCAGATCGGCATCGTCGATAGCGCCTATTCCGAGTACAAGGTCGGGGATAAAAGCTATACCGTCATGGCACACGGCGTCGATAGCGACATGCTCGATGCCGTGGGCGCCAGCAAGCTCGTTGCGGGACGTGTCTATTCACAGGCAGAGTCTCAATCAGGCTCGCGCGTGGCACTCATCAGCCGCGGCGGCGCCGATCAGCTTTACGGCAACGAACAGGACGCACTGGGGAAAACCATCAAGGTGTCCAACGGCGAGGTGCAGATTGTAGGCGTGATTGATGGCGGCAGCGACTCCATGGGCTCGCTCACGCTGTATATGCCACGCGAAACCATCTCCGGCCTGTTTGGCGACGAGAATCCTTCATTTCCCAGCGTGACGGCACTTGCCGCCGAGGGCACAGACATGGACGAGCTCTGCAAGACCATCGAGTCTAAGGTGCGCGCGATGAAGGGCATCTCGGAGGATGATGAGTACGACAGCGTATCGGCGACCTCCATGAAAAGCGCCATCGATGCACTCAACTCGTTTATGGGCGCCTTCTCGCTCATCATGGGCGCTGTCGCCAGTATCTCACTGCTTGTCGGCGGAATCGGCATTATGAATATGATGCTTACCAACGTGACTGAGCGCATCCGCGAGATCGGTATTCGCCGTGCCTTGGGCGCCAGTCGCCGCGATATCACCGCGCAGTTTTTGGCCGAGTCCTCGGCGCTGTGCGTCACCGGTGGCCTGCTGGGTGTCCTGATTGGCTATCTGCTGGCCTGGGGCCTCGCGATGTTTGCCGCAGGATCAGGGGTTCTCAACGAGCTCGGTGCCAGTGGGGAGATCACACCGAGCTTTTCAATCGCCACGGTGCTGCTGGCCTTCGGCGTCTCCGTCGGCATCGGCGTAATCTTTGGCTTCTACCCCGCTCGCCGCGCGGCAAAGCTCAACCCGGTGGAGTGCCTACGCTACCAGTAAGCCACCACCAGCTACCAGTAAGCCACCACCAACAAGTTGCGGTGAATTAGGGACTGAATATGCTATCTAGCAGCAAAAACAGACACTATTTCACCGCAACTTATTGAAGGGCTGTTTGCGCCAGTTCTGGGTGTCGTCCTCGAGCTATTGATGGATGACGGGCTTGTACGGGTCGAGCTTGCTCGGGACGCTCCTCCTCGCGGGCGGGAGGGCGCGCAGGCGCGGCAAGCGCCTAGCGCGCGAACTCCCGTAAGAGCGCGTCTTCCACTTCCCGAAGCGAAAGGGCCCCGCTTCCCTCGGCGGGACGGGTGACCACGATGCAGCGCGCTCCCACGTCGCGCGCGGCGGCGAGCTTCTCGGCCGTGCCGCCTACGGTTCCCGAGTCCTTAGTCACAAGCCACTGGGCGCCCACCTGCCGAAGCATCGCCTCGTTGAGCTCGCGGGTGAAGGGCCCCTGCATGCCGATGACGTGCGACGGCGAAAACCCCGCGTCGATGCACTTCGTTATAGCACCGGGCAGCGGGAGCACACGCACGAAGAAGCGCTCCGCGAAATCGGCGACGCGCGTGTAGGGAGCAAGCTCCTTGCTCCCCGTCGTGAGAAGCGCGCGACCCGGGTTCTCGGAGAGAAAGCGCGCCGCGCAGGCGATCGACGCGACCGGCACGACGCCTTTGGGCAGCGCCTCGACCGGGCGCGCAAGGCGCAGGCATCGTGCACCCACGGCGAGCGAAGCGGCCCGGATGTTGCCGCTTGCGAGCGTAGCGAAGGGGTGCGTGGCGTCGACAACGATGTACGCGCCGGAAAGCTCGCGCTCCATGTCGGCATCGTCGAGCCTGCCCGCATGCACCTCGATGCCCGGAAGCTCGCCCAAAAGCTCGCCTCCGTACTCGGTTGCCGCGTAGGCACGGGCGGGGATGCCCGCCCTGCTCGCCCATTCGCACAGAAGGCGGCCCTCGGTGGTGCCGGCGAAGATGCGCAGCGCCAGCGCGGATGCGGGGGCCGTCACTTCGGGCCGCCTGTGCGCGTGATCTGGTAGAGCAGCGCGTTCATAATGGCGGCCGCCACGGTCGAACCGCCCTTGCGACCCCTCGCGACGATGGCCGGAACGCGTCGTGCGAGTAGCTCCTCTTTCGCCTCGACCACGTTCACAAACCCGACCGGCACCCCAACGACGAGCGCGGGCGCGATCTTCCCCGCGTCCATGAGCTCGGCGAGGCGCAGAAGTGCTGTGGGAGCGTTGCCGACGGCCACGATGAGCGGACCCTCGATGCCGCAAGCTTTGTCCATGCTCGCAACGGCGCGAGTCGTGCCCGCGGCGCGCGCAGCCGCGGCGACATCAGGGTCGGCCATGAAGCACACGGCCTTGCAGCCGAGCTTCTCGAGCGCGGGCTTGCTTATGCCTGCGAGCGCCATGTTCGTGTCGGTGAGCACCGTGGCCCCTGCGCGCAGTGCGTCGAGCGCACAGTGCGCGGCGTCATGGGTGAACACGAGGGAATCGGCGTACGAGAAGTCGGCAGTGGTGTGGATGACGCGCTTCACGACGGGCTCTTCGAGCGGCGGGAACGTGCGGCCGCCGAGCTCTTCGGTGATGATCTCGAAGCTGCGCCGCTCGATGTCGCCGGGCGCCATCTCCTTGGAATCCATCTAGTACTCCACTCCTTCCCTTGCACATATCCCCTGCTCGTAGGGGTGTTTCTCGCACCGCATCTCGGTTATGTAGTCGGCCTTCTCCACGATCTTGCGGGAAGGCGCGCGCCCGGTGAGCGCTACTTCGACGCCGCGCGCGGACATATCGAGCGCGCGGTCCACGAGCGCCTCGTCGACAAGCCCCTTCGAAAGCGCGTCGAGCGCCTCGTCGAGCACGAGCAGCCCCTCCTGAGCGCCCTCGAGCTCGGCGAGCGCGGAAGCGAGGTTCCCATCGTGCAGCTCGCACGTCGCGGCAAGTTCTTCCGACGTCATCGACCAGGTAAACTTGTCCGACACCTTCCCCGCGAACAAGGGCACGCCGAAATGCTCGGCAAGCAGGCGCGCCTCCCCGCTTTCGCCGTCTTTCAGGAACTGCACGACAACGACGCGGCGGCCTGCGGCGAGCATGCGAAGGGCGAGGCCCATCGCCGCCGTGGTCTTGCCTTTGCCGTCGCCATGATACACGTGGATCATACGCCCTCCTCGATAATGCGGTAGACATACTCCATGTCAAGCGCCCCGCGCACGACGTCGGCCAGGCGGTCGAACTCGCGCGCACGGTGATCGGCTGCGGACGCTGCGCCCGCAGCACCCACGACGCTCTCGGGCAGGCCGCGCATGCGCGCGAGCGAGCGCGCGAGAGCGAGCGCCACCCCCGGTTCGTCGAACAGGCCGTGGAGATAGGTTCCGAACACGTTTCTGCAGGCCGCGCCTTCTGGTTTGCCGCCAATCGTGCCCGCAGGGGCACAGGAGACGGTCGTTTCGCCGTCGTGAATCTCGTACCCGCGCGCCGTCATGCCGTTCCACACCGAGAACGCGCCTTGGGCGCCCGTGATGCGCAGCTCCGACTGGGCGAGGCGCTTTTCCTCCTTGAACACCGTACTTGCAGGGATGAGCCCGAGCCCGCGCGCGGTGCCAGCGCCTTCCCTGCCGTGCGGGTCGGAAAGCTCGTCTCCCAAAAGCTGGTAGCCTCCGCATATGCCGAGCACCGGTGTGCCCGCGCCCGAAAGCGCGCGTACACAGGCTCCGATGCCGCTAGCCGCAAGCCAGCGCGCGTCGTCGAGCGTGGTCTTCGAGCCGGGAAGCACCACCAGGTCGGGTCGGCCCAGATCGGTCGTCGAGGAAACGTAGCGCACGCCCACGCCGGGCACGCGCGAAAGCGGGTCGAAGTCGGTGAAGTTCGACAGATGCGGAAGGCGCACGACGGCGACGTCGATGACGCCGCGCGCCTCGCGGGCAGATAGGCGCGGCGCGAGCGAGTCCTCGTCGTCCAGGTCGAGCGTAAGATACGGCACGACACCCACGACGGGAACCCCGCACATCTTCTCGAGCGGGGCCAAACCCGGGCGCAGGATTTCCACATCGCCGCGGAACTTGTTCACCACAAGCCCCCGCAAAAGCGCGCGGTCCTCGGGCGCAAGGAGCGCGACCGTGCCATAGAGCTGGGCAAATACCCCGCCCGGGTCGATGTCGCCCGCAAGCAGCACGGGGGAGGACACGGCGCGCGCGAGCCCCATGTTGACGATGTCATTTTCGGCAAGGTTGATTTCGGCGGGGCTGCCGGCGCCCTCGATGACGATGACGTCGTTTTCCTCCGCGAGCGAATCGAACGCCTCCAAAATCTGCGGCATGAGCGCCTTCTTTCGCGCGAAGTAGTCCCTCGCAGCGAAGGCTCCCTGCGCCTTGCCGGCCACGATGAGCTGGCTTCGGTGGCCGCTTTCGGGCTTGAGCAGGATGGGGTTCATGCGCACGTCGGGCGCAATGCCGCACGCCTCGGCCTGCATGATCTGGGCGCGCCCCATCTCGAGCCCGTCGGCCGTGACACCGCTGTTGAGTGCCATGTTCTGGCTCTTGAAGGGAGCCACGCGCAGGCCGTCCTGCGAAAGCACGCGGCACAGCCCAGCCGCAAGCAGGCTCTTCCCCGCGTTCGACATGGTGCCCTGGATCATGATGGGCTTCGCCCTACCCACGGGTATCGACCTCCTTCGCCGAGCCTCGGCCATCCGCGCCCGCCATAGCGCCGCTGAAAGAAGCGCCGCCCCGTTCGTCGGGTTCGCCTTCGCCCGATGCGCCTTCCGCCCGAAGCGCACGGCCGAACGCCATCGCAAGCCGGGCATTCTCCTTGCGCGTGCGCACCGCGACGCGGCACCAGAAACGGGACAGTACCGAAAACGAGTCGCACGTGCGGACCAAAACCCCCTGTTTATACAGGCGCTCGGGGATGTCTTTCGCCGGCGTGCGGACTAAAAGGAAGTTCGCATCCGACGGCACGACGGAAAGCCCGAGCGAGGAGAGCTCGTGGGAAAGCCACGCTCGCTCGCCCGCCAATACATCGCGCGTGCGCGAGACGTATTCAACGTCCTCCAGGGCGGCGATGCCCGCGGCCTCGGCGACCGAGGAGACGGGCCACGCCTGCCCCGCCCGGCGAATCCCCTCGATGAGTTGGGTGTTTCCGCTGATCAGATATCCCAACCGCAACCCCGCCATTCCGTAGAGCTTGGTGAACGCGGAGAGCACGGCCACATGGCGCGAACACGCGGCGCGTGCGGCCACGCTCCTTTCGCGGGCGTCGGGCGCAAATCCGAGAAAGCACTCGTCCACGACGAGCAGCGCGCCCACCTGCTCGCAGCGGCAGGCCGCAGCATCGATCACACGGGGGTCGACGAGGCGCCCCGTCGGGTTGTTCGGATTGCAGAGGTACGCCACGTCTCTCGGCCCCTCGATCGCGCGGGCGAAGGAGGCAGGCACGTCGAAGTCGTCCGCTTCGGAGAGCGGGAACTCCTGCACGCATGCGCCGTAGTACGATGCCGCCTCCGCATATTCAGAGAACGTCGGCGCGCACACGACGAGGCGTTTCGGGCGCACCGCCGCGGCGAGCCGCCAGATGATGTCGGACGCGCCCGCGCCGCAGACGATAGTATCTTCGGGAATGCCCTGGGCGCGCGCTAGGGCGCGAACGAGGGCGAGGCTTTCCCTATCGGGGTAGGCGTCGATTCGAGAAAGCGCCTTGCAAGCTGCGGCGACGGCGCGCGGCGAGGGGCCTGCCGGATTCACGTTCACCGAGAAGTC
This sequence comes from Collinsella sp. AM44-11, assembly GCF_003467145.1. NCBI lineage: Bacteria > Bacillati > Actinomycetota > Coriobacteriia > Coriobacteriales > Coriobacteriaceae > Collinsella > Collinsella sp. AM44-11. The sequence continues at coordinate 76,943 of NZ_QSFE01000001.1, read as the reverse complement.
AATGAGGTCGGAGGCACCCCCTTCGCAAGCGATGCCGAGCGATTGCGCGCTGCCCCCATGCGTACGGGCGCGCAGGATTCCCCCGGCAGCCCGGGGCGCGGCGTGGTCTTCCCTCATGCCATCGCCCCCACGGCGAGCACGACCGCCGCGCGCGCGGCGCCGAAGACGACAAGCGCGCATACGGACGCAGCGAGCATGAGCCTTGTCGCCCGGGCGATGTCGCCCCACTCGATTTCGCGGGACGTGTCTCCTATCGTCGGTTTCTCAACGAGCTTGCCGAAATACACCGCGGGTCCCGCCAGGCGCAGCCCGAGCGCGCCCGCGCACGCTGACTCGGTCTGCGCCGCGTTCGGGCTCGCATGGCGACGCCTGTCGCGGCGCCAGATGCGCGCCGCCCCGCGCGCGTCGAGCCCGACGATCGGGCACACGGCGATCATGAGCAGGGCCGATAAGCGCGAGGGGATCCAATTCACCGCATCGTCGAGGCGCGCCGAGGCGCAGCCGAAGTCGATGTAGCGCTCGTTTTTGTAGCCCACCATGCTGTCGAGCGTGTTCACCGCCTTGTACGCCATGCCCAAGGGCGCACCCCCGATCATAAGGTAGAAAAGCGGCGCGATGACACCGTCGCTCGCGTTCTCCGCCACCGTTTCCACGGCGGCGCGCGCGACGCCCTGCTCGTCGAGAACAGACGTGTCACGTCCCACGATGAGCCCGACGGCTTCGCGCGCCGCGACAAGGCCGCCCTTCGAGAACGCGCGGGCAACGGCCAGGCTCTGGCGGCGCAGCTCGCATGCCGCGAGAATCTGATAGCTCGCCCATGCCTCGGCCACGAAGCGCAAGCCGGAGTAAACCATGCCGCAAAGATGCAGGATTCCCCAGGTCAAAAGCCCACACGCAAGCGGAAGCGCCACGGCGAGCACAAGCCCTGCGGCGCGCGTGCCCGCGGACGTTTGCGGGAATGCGCGCCGCAGGCGGCCTTCGGCCCACGTGATCGCGCGCCCCATGGCGACGACGGGATGGGGAAGCCAGCGCGGGTCGCCGAAGGCAAGGTCGGCCGCGAACCCGGCGGCGACGGCAAGAATCGTCATCACCGGGCATCGCCCCCCGAAGCGGGGCGAACGTCGCGAAGGCAGCGCCCATCCCAGGTGGCGGCCCATGCGCCGCCCGGCTCGGTATGCACGTCGAAGTATCCCATTTTCGGGACAGCTAGCTCGGAGAGCAGCGCTTTCACGGTACCCGCGTGAACGACGAAGACGGCGCGCCCACTCCCCTGGGCGCGCTCCGATTTGCATGCCTCCCGAAACGCCGCGACGACGCGGCGGGTGAAATCGCTCTTGCCCTCGCCATGCGGGCAGCGCGTCTCGCACCAGGAGTCTACCCAGGCGCGGTAGCGCGCATCCTCTTTAAGCTCGGCGGCGCTTCGCCCCTCGAAGTCGCCGAAATCCATCTCGCGCAGACCGGAGCACGCCATAAGCTCCGCGTTCGGGAAGAGGATGCGCGCCGTCTGGTCGGTGCGGGCCATGCCGCTCGTGATAACACGGAACACGTCACGATAGCACACGAGGTCGCGCAAAGCGCGCTCGCCCGCGCTCGACAGGGGCTCGTCGGTGCCCGCCCCGCTGTAGCGATGGTCTTCCGTGCCCGCCGTGGCACCATGGCGCACGAAGACGACTTCCAAAGGCGCACCCGCGCCCTGCGTCCCTCGAGGCGCATCGGCAAGGTTTCCTTTGATGACCTGGGGTATCCCGCACGTCATGCGCACGACGACGTCGGCGCGCGCAGCGAGCGCGCATCCCAAGCGCCCCGCGCGCTCGCGCCATTGGGCGTCTTCCGCACGCATGGGGACGACCCCCGAGCCGACCAAGGGCAGAATCACTGCGTCGAAGCCGATCAGCCGCTCGAGCGCCCGGTCAGCGTCGAGCGCGCGTACGAGTTCCTCAGCATGGTATGCGACGCGGCCGGCAAAAGCCGCGGGCACGCCGCCCACCGCAAGCTGCGCCGCGTCGACGAAATCGTCCGCCGCGAACCCGAGCTTTTCGCGCACGAAGGTCCTCTTCCCCGAATGCGCGCCACCTACCACGAGCATCATAGGAGAATGCCCCCCACCACCAGCATGGCAAGCATCGCGAGCTCGGCCCATTGCAGAAACCATCCGGCCAAATCCCCCGTCACCCCGCCGAAGCGGGACAGGGCAACATGGCGGTACCACGCGAGCGCCAAAAGCCCCGCCACCGCCATAAGGGCGCCGACGGCCTGAGCGCACGCGACCATCCCTGCAGCCGAAGCCGCAGCGAAAGCGCAAAGCGGCACGACGATCGCCGCGCGCTTCTTCGCAGGCGAGAGCCCCGCGGCCATGCCGTCCGCCCGCGCGGCAGGCCAGCATTCAACGGCGAGTCCCGAAAGCGCGCGGGAGAACACGAGCGAGCACAGAAGCGCGAGGAACGCCCCCGCCGTAAGCGGCAGCTCGGTGAACAGGGAAAACTGCAGAATAAGGTACACAACAACACCGATGACCCCGAAGGCGCCCGCCCGCGGATCGTGCATGATCTCGAGCTTTCGCTCGCGCGGGGCCCAACTTGCAAGCGCATCGGAGGTGTCGCAGAGCCCGTCTAGGTGGATGCCTCCCGTCACCGCCACAGGCAGCGCCACGAGCACGGCCGCGACGATGGTCGCGGGCACGCCGAGCAGGTTCGCCACGTGCCCCCACGCCGTCATGAGGAAGCCTTCCGCAAGGCCCACCAGGGGAAACGCGGCAAGTGCATGAGTTGACCCGAAATCGGTCCAGGCCGATTTCGGGACGGGGATGCGCGAGAACGTTCCGAGCGCCGCGCCGATTGCCTCTACCATCTTCACCTTGTAGGTCCTTCGCCTTTCATCCACACGGGAATCCCGCATACCACTTCGACTGCGCGGTCGGCCAGCGCCGCCACGCCCGCGTTCACGCGCGCGAGCGCGCGCCTCCATGCCTCGGTCCCCTCATCGTAGCGCATCCCATCGGCGAACACGTCGACGGTGACCACCACCGTATACGCAGCGGCCTGAGCGAGCCGTTCGATGCCTCCGAGCACCTCGCGCCCCGCAGCGTCGGGGTCACGTGGGGACAAGCCGCCTTCCGCGAAAAGCTCGTTCGCAACCAGGTTGCCCACGTCCTCCAAAAGAAGGGTGCAGCCGCGCGGAAGCCCGGGCACTGCGGCGCCCACGTCACGCGTGCGCTCGAGGGTGGAAAACCCCTTGCCCTCGCGCAGCGCCCGATGGCGCGCGATGCGGCGGGCGCCCTCTTCCCCGAAGGGCTCCATCGTTGCCAGGTACACGCGGGGGCCGTCGTGCCCGAGGCACAGGGACTCGGCGTAGGCGCTCTTGCCGCTCGCGGCGGCGCCGATGACGAGCGTCACCGTCATTTCCCGGCCTCGAAATGCTCGTAAGCAGCCATGCCAGTCGCCGTGAACGTCTTCCCATCCCGGTACACGCGCAGCGCCGAATCCAGAAGGGGCAGATACGCCATGGCGCCCGCGCCCTCGCCCAAGTGCATGCCTGCGTCAAGGGGTGCCTTTATGCCAAGCTCGCGAAGGAGCTCCTGGCTTGCGGGTTCGCTTGATGCGTGGGTGCCCACGAGGTAGCCCAAGGCGTTGGGGCACAGGCGCGCCGCGCACAGGGCCGCCGTGCAGGATATGACCCCGTCGAGGAGCGCCGGCGCCTTCGAGGCCGCGGCCCCCAGGTAGAAGCCGCACATCGCCGCGATGTCGAAGCCGCCCACCTTCGAGAGCACGTCGATCGGGTCGGCGGGATCGGGCGAGTTCGCGTCGATAGCGCGCTCGACCACTTCGCGCTTGCGCGCGAGCGAGGCGTCCGAGAGCCCCGCGCCGCGCCCGACGAGGCTCCGCGCGTCCGCCCGGATGAGCACTGCGGCCACCGCCGCCGAGGTGGTCGTGTTGCCGATGCCCATCTCGCCCGCGGCGAGAAGGCGCACGCCGGCGCGGGCAAGCCCGCACGCGACGGCGATTCCGACCTCGATCGCGCGCACGGCCCCATCTCGAGACATAGCGGAGCCGTGCGCGATGTTGCCACTCCCCCGCCGCACGTTCGCGCGCACCATGCGCGCGTCTTCTATGCCCCGGGCCATACCCACGTCGACGGGCACGACCTCGGCACCCGCGAACGCCGCCATGCGGCAGGCGCTCGTGGCCCCCTCGCACATGTTGCGCGCGACGGCTCGCGTCACGTCTTGCCCGCTTTGCGACACGCCTTCGGCAACGACCCCGTTGTCGGAGAAGAATACCGCGAGCGCACGGGGAAACTCGGCCACCTCGGCGCTCCCCTGAGCTGCGGCGATACACGCGACGGCGTCTTCAAAGTCGCCCAATCCCCCCAAGGGGTGCGCGATGGAGTCCCACGCGGCGTACGCGGCGGCGCGGGCGCACTCGTCTGCGGGCTCGATCCGGGAGAGCGTGGCTTCGAGCACGGCGCCCGGCAGCGACGAGAACGCGCGCTCGACTTCCTCGCGGATGCAGGCAAGCGCGGTTTCGGTTGCTTCAGCCATGCCGTCTCCTCTCTGCAAACGACGCTGCGGCAGACGCGAACGCGCGCGCAACGTCGGGGTTCGCAGGATAGTACACATGCGGGAAGCCCGCAACCAGGGACGGGGTGGTCGACATGCACGGCCAGCCCTTGTCGCGCCGGGGCTTCTGCGCCCAGAAGTCGCCGCCCGGGCAGGTGGACTGCCAGTAGTGGAACTCGTGCGCGCGGATGCGTGTGCCGCGCAGCCCGTAGAGCCCGTCGCGTTGGGAAGTGAGCTCCACGTACCCGAAATGGGACAGCCTTCCCCCATTCTCGCTTGCGCCCTCAAGGGCGCCCGCAACAGGCCAGCGCCGCCCCTCGCTATCGGCGATTTCGCGCTGCAGGTACAGAAACCCACCGCATTCGGCGACCGTCGGCATGCCGGATTCCACCGCGCGCCGCACCGCCTCGCGCATCGGCGCGTTCTCGGAGAGCTGCCGCGCATGGAGCTCCGGGTAGCCGCCCCCCAGATAGAGGGCGCTTGTCCCCCGGGGCAACTCGCTATCACACAGGGGGCTGAAAAAGGCCAGCTCGCAACCCAGGTCCTCGAGCGCGCGCAGGTTCTCCTCGTAGTAGAACGAGAACGCCTCGTCACGCGCGACGGCGACGATGGGCCGCGTTCCCGCGATCGGCTCCAACCGGTAAGGTTCCTCGCGGACATCGGGTGCCGTCGCCGCTATTTCGAGCAAGCGGTCGACGTCGACGCTCTTTTCCACCAGCTCGGCCATCTTGTCGATGCGCGCGGAGAGCTGCTCGACCTCGTCGGCGGTCACAAGCCCCAGATGCCGGCTTTCGAGCGAGAACGCCTCGTCGGCGGGGATATTCCCCAAAACCGCGACGCCCGTGCGCTTCTCGATCGCAGGCGCCGCGTAGGCGCAGGCAGCGGCGCTCGTCTTGTTCAGCACGACGCCGCGCACGTTCGCACAAGGCAGGAACTCGGCGATGCCGCGGATTACGGCGGCGAGCGATAAAGACGCCCCGCGCCCGTTCACCACTAAAACGACCGGCGTTTCCGTGTCGCGCGCAACCTGATAGCTGCTCGCGTCGGCCACGCCGGGCGCCATGCCGTCGTAGAAGCCCATGACCCCCTCGAGCACCGCGACATCCGCGCCCGCGGCGCCGCGTGCGAGCAGGGCGCGCAGCGTCGGGGCGTCAGTGAAGAAGCCGTCTAAGTTGCCCGAGCACGCACCCACGACGCGGCGATGAAAGAGCGGGTCAATGTAGTCAGGGCCGCATTTGAAGGCCGCGCATGCAAGGCCGCGGCGCGCGAGCGCGCGCAGGAGCGCGCACGTGACGACCGTCTTGCCGCTCCCGCTCGAGGGCGCAGCGACCATGAAGCGCGGGATGGACGTGCTCACCGGGCACCGCCTTCCCCACCTGCGGCGTTGCAGTTAGCAAGCGAGACCACCTCAACGGATGGGTTCCACTCGACAGAGGGGTCCTCCCCGAAAGGCGACTCAGCAAGCGCGCCGACTTCGGCAAGCTCCTCGGCATCCGCGCTCGCACCGCGCGCGCTGACGAGGAACACGGGGTTTTGCGCCTTCATAAGATGGTGCGAGCCTACAGCCTCAGCGCGGGCGGCCGACACCTGGCACGCCTCGAACCCCTTAAAGCGCGAACCCGAGAGGAGCGCGCACGCCTCGGTGAGCGTCTCAACGGTGACGCATGGCACGCACAGGCGAACCTGCGAGTTCTTCTCGAGCGCCGCCTCCACGATGGAGGGAAGCTCGCCCGCGCTCCCGCCGACGAACACGGCGTCGGGGACAGGCAGTTTCGCGAGCGCTTCGGGGGCGACACCGGGAACCGCATGCACGTTGCCGCACCCGAATGCATCCGCGTTCTCTCGGATGAGCCGCACGCCGGCCGCGTTGCGCTCGACCGCCCATACCGACCCCGCTCGCGCGACGAGCGCCACCTCGATCGACACGCTCCCCGTGCCGGCGCCGACATCCCACACGGTGTCGGTCGCGGTGAGGCGCAGCTTCGCGAGCGCGACGGCGCGCACCTCCTGCTTGGTCATGGGAACGTCGCCGCGGATGAAGAGCTCGTCGGGAATGCCCGAGGAAGCGTACGGCCAGCGGGAGCTCGCGGCGCGGCATGCGCCCGCAGAGTCCGCCGCGAAAGAAGCAGCCGCGGGCGCAGACGCGCCGGCCGGCGCCTCGGAGGCTGCGCTAGAGCCCGCAGGCGACCCGGCGCAGCCTGCGAACTCGATAAGCATCACGTTCAAGTCGTCGAACGTCTGACCTGCGATTTCACTTGCGGTCGCGCAGGTGATGCGCTCGTCGGGGTACGACAGGCGCTCGGCCACCGTCACGCGCGCGTCCCCGAAGCCCGCCTGCACAAGCTCGCCCGAAAGCCGCGAGGGGTCTTCCCCGCCCGACGTGGCGAGGAAGAGCTCACCTGCGCGCTCGGCCTCGGCCACGATGTCGCACGCCACGCCGTGAGCGCTCGCGAAGCGCCAATCCTGCCATGGACGCGCGAGGCGCGCGGCGAGATACGACGCCGAGCTTATGCCGGGAATGACGCGCACGTCCACCTGCGCGTCGCCGGAGAGCGCCTCCACCAGGCGGCGCGCGCCGCTGAACAGCCCCACATCGCCCGTCATCACGACCACGGCGCGCTGCCACGACGCAGCATCGGTGAGCGCGGCGACGATGTCCGCCGTCTTCACGAGCTCGCATCTCACCACGTCGGGCGGCACGTCGATGCTGACAAGCGCGCGATGAGCGCCGATGACCACGTCGGCGATATCGATCGCGTCGAGCGCCGCGCGCGAGAGCAAGTCGGGGTTTCCGGGCCCCGCCCCGATGATCGTTACCTTTCGCATGGAATCTCCCGATACCCGCGCGGCGTGACCATACGGCCGCCTACGCGCTTCGTGTCCGCGTTGCCGACGAACACGGTGGTGAACATGTCGGCGTCGAACTCCCCCAGCTCGGAGAGCCTGCACATGCCCGACTGCTGCCCCTCGCGCCCGATGTTGCGTACCCAGCCGCAGAGCGTGTCGGGGGCCTTCCATTCGAGCATAATCTTCGCCGCGCGCGAGAGCCTGTCGGCGCGCTTTCTGCTGCGCGGGTTGTACAAACAGATGCAGAAGTCGGCGCTCGCCACGGCGGCGAGCCTGCGCTCGATGACCTCCCACGGCGTGAGCAGGTCGGAGAGCGACACGACCGCGAAGTCGTGGGCAAGCGGGGCGCCGAGCACCGCCGACCCGCTCTGAGCCGCGGTGGCCCCGGCGATAACTTCCACGTCTACATCGGGGTAGTCCTCCGCAAGCTCCAGCACGGGGCTCGCCATGCCGTACACGCCCGCGTCACCGCTGCACACGAGCGCCACGGCTTCTCCGCTCTGCGCGCGCGAAAGCGCCAGGCGGCACCGTTCGACCTCGTGCATCATCGGCGTCGCGAGATGCGCCGCGTCGGGCACGGCGGCGAGCGCGAGCTCCACGTATTTCGTGTACCCCACAACGATGTCGGCCGCCTCGAGCGCGCGCCGAGCCGCAATCGTCATGCCGTCGGGGCCGCCCGGGCCGATCCCCACCACGAAGAGCTTTCCCATCACCGCTCCTTAAACGAAAGTTCGATAGTTACCTTGGAAAACGCGACGGTCACGCCGCCGTGAGCGAGCTTCGGGAAGATAAGTTTGCCCCCGCCCGCGAGCGCCGCGCGCTCGCACACATTGTCGACCCCCACCGTCGCGCGCACGAAATCAGATGGCGAAACGCTGCCTTCGACCTGCGACAACTCCTCTGCGGAATACGTCGCAAGCGGGATATTGCGCGCGCGGCAGAAGGCGAGCAGACCCTCCTCGCGCGCCTTCACGTCGATCGTCGCCGCCTCGCGCACGGCCGAGGGCGAGATGCCCGCCTGCCCGCACGCGAGAAGAAACGCCTCCCCGATCGCTTCGGCGCACGCACCGCGACGGCACCCTATGCCCGCAACGATGCAGGGCAAGACAAGGTGAAGCGGCTCGGGCGCAGGCGCCTGCGCCCGCACGCCCGCCGGCTTCCCCGTCTCACCGACGGGCACGACCTCGTTCGTTGTCTCCGCCGCGCGAACGGACGCACCCGCATTCGCGCCAGCGAACGGCGACACGACGATATCGGCCCGAGCGCGGTCGGACGCAATGTCAACCCCCTCAGGCGGCTGTCCCGAAATCGGCATGTCGGAATAGAGCGCCACGCGCCCGCCCGAAAGCAGCCGCGCCGACACTCGTTTGATAGCCTCGGGATTCGAAACGGCGAGCCCCGCACAGCGCGCCCACGTATCCACCGCCCACACGCCGCGGACGTCGGTCGCCGTGGTGATGACGGGGATGGCCCCTGCCGCGCGTGCCACAGTTTGCGCAAGCTCGTTCGCACCGCCCAAATGCCCCGACAAAAGCGGGACGGCAAAGCGCCCCGCCTCGTCGATCGCCACAACCGCGGAATCGCTTGCCTTCGAGGCGACATGCGGCGCGATCGCCCGCACGGCGATGCCCGCCGCGCCCACGAACAGGAGCGCGTCCGACGCTTCCCACGCGAGCGCCGTCCATGCGCGCAGGTCGGCCTTCCCCTCGCCGAACCCGCGCGAAACGGAAACGTCCCAGCCAGGGTCATCTTCACCTGTCTGCGCGCAATCGGAAAGCGCGCGTGCGGTGCGCTCCGCCAACGCATATCCCCTCTCAGTGAACGCTATGCAGGAAACCCTCATCTAGCGCACCACCATCGTCGAGAAGTAGCTGCCCCGATCGGGCACATCGTCGACCGAGCGGTACACGCGCTCGCCCGGAAGCCCACAGTCCTCTACGAGCTCGGCACCGTCGAAGGCGCCCTCCTCGCGAAGGATGCGCTTCGTGTCCGCAAGCGAGCGGCGCGCCTTCATGACCACCTTCGTCCCCGGCCAGCTGATTGCGCGGCGCACGTCGTCGTAGCCGCCGGGCACGATGTGCAGAGGCGACGACATCTCGGGCGTGAGGTCGCGCTCGAGCGCCGCGGCGACCGCGCAGAAGCTCGGCACGCCGGGAATGGCGCGCGCCTCGAACCCGCGGGCGCGCACGTCGGGCGCTATGCGCTGGAAGGTGGCGTAGATGCTCGGGTCCCCCAGGTTCAGCAGCGCGACGTCGCGGACCGCATCCAGGTGCGCGACAAGCTCGCGAACAAGCGAGGCATGCTCGGCCGCGCGGCGCTCGACGTCGCGCGTCATCGAGAATCGCACGGGGATCACCGTCTTGCCTGTAAGGTCGACGGCGCCGCGCACGATGTCGAGCGCGACCATGGCCCCGTCCGCCGTCTGCGGTGCGGCGATGACCGGACACGATTCGATTGTGCGGACGGCCTTGATCGTGAGCAGCTCGGGGTCGCCAGGCCCCGTACCCACGCCGTACAGCACGCCTTTACTCATACGTCGCCCCCAATTCCCCGATAACTGCATCGGCGCCCGACGTGCGGAAAAGCTCGCGGCGCTCGGCGTCGAACACGACCGCGGCGATGTCGCATCCGCCCGCCGCGCGGCGGCGCAACCTGTCCTCGATTGCCACAGCGAGCGAGGCGCGCGCAGCGTCCCCCACGCCGGCGGCCTCGATTACCTCGAGCGCCGCCGTGGTCGTGACCGACGACATGATCTCGCGCACGGTCTTCGCGCCCGCGCCGACCAAGGCCGCGTGGGCGGCCAGAATCTCCGCGCGGCAGTCGGCGGTACGCGAATGGGTGTCCATGATGCCGCCCGCAACCTTCACCAGCTTGCCGATGTGTCCCACAAGAAGGACATTGGTAAATCCCTCGCGAACGCAGCAATCAATCGCATCGCCCACGAAGTTGGAGATGAAGACCACCGGCGCACCGTTTAGGTGGAAATGCCCCGAGATGAACTGCCCGCCGTAGTTGCCGGGCGTGAGCACGACTCCGCGCCGCCCCATAGCCGCATGCTGCCGGATCTCGAGCTCGATGCTGTCGCGCAAGGCAGCAAGGCTGCGCGGCTCGACGATGCCCGTCGTGCCCAGGATGGAAATGCCGTCCTCTATCCCCAGGTGCGGGTTGAAGGTCTTTTCGGCAAGGGCAACACCCTCGGGTACCGAAATCGTCACAGCAATATTTCCAGAAAAGCCGTGCGCGGCACACACCTCGCGCACCGCCGAAGTGATCATCGCGCGCGGCGTCGCGTTGATGGCGGCCGCCCCCACCGGCTGCTCGAGCCCGGGCAACGTCACGCGCCCCACGCCCACGCCGCCATCGACGGAAACTTCCGATTCGCGCGCGGGCACGCCCTTGCTGCCCGCAGCGCCCGTGCCCGACCCCGCATGTTCCACGCGCGCGTACACGAGCACGCCGTCGGTCACATCTGCATCGTCGCCTGCGTCCTTTCGCACGGCGCACTGGGCGCACCCCTCGCCGATACATGTGTCGACCACGTCCGTCTCGACTGGCAGCCCGCCGGGGGTGACGATCGACACGCGGCCGACGGGCTTTCGTGACAAAAGCATCTCGCAGGCCGCCTTCGCCGCAAGCGCGGCGCAACTCCCCGTGGTGTAGCCGCAGCGCAGGCGGGTCGTCCCGGTATATATGTAGTGCTCGAAGGCCACGCTAGCTGCTCGCCTTCCGATACCCCGTGGCAAACGAAGGGTCGTAAAGCTTGCTGCGCTCGTACGACTCCGCTTGCGCGCCGTTGTGCGCAAGCCCACCGCGAACTCCGAGCACGCGGCCCACCACCACGAGCGCCGTGCGGTCGATGCCCTCTCGCGCGCCCGCATCAGCGAGCGTGCCCACTGTGCATCGCACCACGCGCTCCTCAGGCCAGGTCGCCTTGTACACGAGCGCCGCCGGCTCGTCGGAGCTGCGGCCCGCGGCCAAAAGCTCGGCGGAAAGCTCGGCGAGCATACCCGAGCTCAGGAAGATGACCATAGTCGAGCCGCTTTCCGCCATGGTGCGCATGCCCTCGCCCGCGGGCATGGGGGTGCGCCCGGAAAGCCGCGTGATCACGACCGACTGGCTGATTCCCGGCAGCGTGTATTCCTGGCGAAGCGCCGCCGCGGCACCGCAAAAGCTCGACACGCCGGGCACCACCTCGTAGACCACGCCGCGCGCGTCGAGCGCGTCCATCTGCTCCTGGATGGCGCCGTACAGGCACGGGTCGCCCGTGTGCAGGCGCACCACTTCCTCGCCCCGCGCATCCGCCGTGCACATCACGTCGAGCACTTCCTCCAAGGTCATGTGCGCGCTGTCGTAGACGACGCAGGATTCCTTGCACTCGGCGAGCAGCTCGGGGTTCACAAGGCTCCCCGCCCAAACGACCACGTCGGCCGCGCGTAGAAGACGCGCCCCGCGCAGCGTGATAAGGTCGGCGGCGCCCGAACCTGCGCCAACGATATGAATCATCCGAGCCTTCCCTTCCCGTTTCTCATCGCAACCGTTTACGCCGCCATTCGCGCAGCGGGCAAAACACGGCGCCTGCGGCAGCAATCGGCGCAAATACGCAGGCAGGAGGCGCAATGCCGCCCGCGCTGGCTTTGACACGTTCACAAGTGCCCACTATCATAGTAAAAGTTTCGGCAACGAGCATATGACAATCGGATAAAAGGAAATGACCGGCGCGGCGCCTGCACAGCCCGCGCTGGCTTGCGGAGGGAACCAGGTGGGAATCCTGGGCAAGGGACATTACTGTATAGGACGCGCGGGCGAACCGCCTCGCGCCCCAAGCCAGACTGCTTCGCCTTTTCCTCACGGCATCGCCGTGGCGTTAGCTCCTTGTGAACCCCGAGGGGTGCGCTTTTCTTTCGCTTGTGCCGACAAGCAACTGTCGCCGGGGGACCGGCAAACCGAGGAAAGGAAAAACCATGTCCGACCAGATGTCACGCCGCGGCTTCATGGGCGCCGCAGCAACCGGAGCCGTCGCGCTCGCCGGAGTCGCGCTCGCGGGCTGCTCCAACACCTCCGCGAGTTCCGAGAAATCTAGTGAAAAGGAGAAGGCCGCGAAGCCGGTCATTCTCGTCACGAGCTTCGGCACGAGCTACAACGACTCGCGCCACATCACCATCGGCGCCATCGAAGACGCTATCCGCGAGAAGTACTGGCAGGACTACGACATCCGCCGCGCCTTCACCGCGCAGATCATCATCGACAAGCTGAAGAAGCGCGACGGCATCACGATCGACAACATGACCGAGGCGCTTGACCGCTGCGTGGAAGACGGCGTGAAGGAAATCGTCGTGCAGCCGACGCATCTCATGGCTGGCCTGGAATACGCCGACGTGAAAGACGAGCTCGACAAGTACGCCGACAAGTTCGACAAGATCTCGCTCGGCGACCCGCTGCTCACCTCCGACGACGACTACAAAAAGGTGGCCGCAGCCATTAAGGAGAACATGGCGTCCTTCGACGACGGCGAGACGGCGCTGTGCCTCATGGGCCACGGCACCGAAGCCGATTCCAACGCCGACTATGCCAAGATGCAGGAAGTGTTCAAGAACGAGGGTTTGACGCAGTTCTTCGTCGGCACCGTCGAGGCTGAACCGACCTGCGAGGATGTTATCGCCGCCGCGAGCGCCGCAGGCTACAAGAAGGCCGTGCTCGCGCCGTTCATGGTGGTCGCGGGCGACCACGCGAACAACGACATGGCAGACGAGACCGACCCCGACAGCTGGGCTGCGAAGTTCGTGGCCGCCGGCTTCGAAGTGACGTGCCTGCTCCAGGGTCTGGGACAGAACGTCGCGGTCGACGACATCTACGTCTCGCACGTGGACGACGCCATCGCCAAGCTGTAAACTCGCCGCGCACGGGGGCGCCGGTCGCGTCCCCGTGCAACGGGCATGCGCCTTTCCCCGACTGACGACGCATGCCCGTTGCATTCGCATCCCGACCGCCCACCGCACGGCACGGGCGGTCGAAGCGATTGAAAGGAACCCCCTCCATGTTGAAGAAAACCCTCGTCTTCGCCCTGTCGGCGGCGCTTTGCGCATTCTCGCTCGCCGGCTGCGCCGGAAATTCAATCGACAGCGCAAAGGCAAGCGATGCCGATTCCCAGGAAAAGACCGAACAGGCGGCCGATGCGCCCGCGGGCGCAAGCGCTGCCCCCATCACCGCCGACAAGGTGGCCGACGGCACCTATCCAATCACCGTAGATTCCAGCTCGAACATGTTCAGGATCGTGGACGCCCAGCTCATCGTGGAAAACGGCTCCATGCACTGCGTGATGACGCTTTCCGGCACGGGCTACGGCAAGCTCTTCATGGGCACGGGCGACGAGGCTGCCGCCGCGAGCGAGGCCGACTTCATCCCCTATGTGGAAAACGCGGAAGGCAAGTACACCTACGACGTGCCCGTTGATGCGCTCGACGAGGACACCGCCTGTGCCGCGTGGAGTATTAGAAAAGAGCAGTGGTACGACCGCACACTTGTGTTCGAATCCGCCGGCGTCGATCTGCGCGCCGACGCACTGAAGTAACGCCATGCGGTCGATTCTTCCCAAGGGGGAAAACAGGAAGCTCCACAGCATCGCGGCGCGCGCGATCGCCTGCGTTCTCGTCGCCCTGCTCGCGCTTCCCTTCGCGGGGTGCAGTGCGAGCCCGAACGCGACCGGTGGCACGGCGGGCTCTCAGGAATACACGGTGAGCGTCTCGCTTTCCGGCGGGTCAGGGCGCGCAAGCATCGCCTCACCCACCACAATTGTGAAGGATGGCGACACCTACACCGCGACCATCACCTGGTCGAGTTCGAACTACGACAAGATGACCGTCGACGGCGTGGACTACGCGCCCGTAAACGACGGCGGCAACTCCACGTTCGAGATACCCGTCACGCTCGACGAGGACATCGCCGTGTCGGCCGAGACCGTCGCCATGTCGACGCCGCACACCATCGACTACACGCTCCACTTCGACTCATCCACCATGAAGGAGAAATCGGGCGACGATGCAAGCGGCGGCTCCCCTGCGGGAACGGCTTCAAGCGCCGCGGCCGACTTCCACAACGCCGATTTGGGCTGCGGCTGGGAGCCGACGGGAGCGCTTCAGCTTGAATACGCCGAGCACTTCACTGTCGACGAGTTCGAAGGCGGCCTGCGGCTTATCTGCGTTTCGAACGGGGAGCGCTTCCTCGTGGTGCCGCAAGATGCGAAGGTACCTGATGGGTTAAGCTCCGACATCGCGGTCATAAGGCGCCCCGCCGACAAGGTGTACCTCGTGTCGTCGGCGACGATGTGCCTGGTCGACGCGCTCGATGCGAACGACAATATCTTAATGTCGGGCACGAAAGCCGACGATTGCTCGGTCGCGGGCTTCAAAAGCGCGCTCGGAAGTGGGGCGATCGCCTACGGCGGCAAGTACAGCGCGCCCGACTACGAGCGAATATCGGCCTCGGGCTGCACGCTCGCCATCGAGAACACCATGATCAACCACACGCCCGATGTGAAGGAAAAGCTGCAGAAGCTCGGGCTCGTCGTGCTCACCGAACAGTCGTCGAGCGAGCCCAAAGCACTCGGGCGCGTCGAGTGGATTAAGCTTTTCGGCGTCCTGTTCGACAAGGAAGACGAGGCCACGCACCTGTTCAACGAGCAGAAGGCCCGCGTCGAGCAAACGTCGGGGCTCGCGTCGTCAGGTAAAACCGTGGCGTATTTCTACATTAACTCGAACGGGGCCGCCGTCACGCGGCGGGCGGGCGACTACGTGGCGCAGATGATCGAGCTTGCAGGCGGCAGCTACGCGCTCGATGACGCGCAGACGGCGTCGACGTCAGGTTCGTCAGTAACGCTCGAAATGGAGCGCTTCTACGCGACAGCGAAGGATGCCGACATCATCGTCTACAACGGCACCATCGACGAATCGGTTGCCACCTTGAACGACTTCGTAGGCAAAAACGCGCTATTGTCGCAGTTCAAAGCCGTGAGGAACGGCAACGTCTGGGTCACAAGCGCCGACATGTACCAGCAGATGACTTCTACCGCCGACATTATCGACGAGCTGCACGGGGCGTTCAGCGGCGATGACACGAGCGACTTCCATTATCTGAGGAAGCTCGGCTAGCACCATGAGAAGCCGACTTTCCATGGCATACGACGAATCGGGGCGCGCCGCGCGGTGTCGCGTCGTGACGGCGCTGCTCGCTGTTGCCCTCATCGTGCTCATCGGGACCAACCTGTGCATCGGGAGCGTGCTCGTGCCCGCAGACCACATCCCCGGCATCCTTTCGGGCGGCGCGGCCAATTCCATGGAAAGCCAGGTCATCTGGGAGATTCGACTGCCGCGCGTACTTTCAGCCGTGCTTCTCGGCGGGGCACTTTCGCTCTCCGGGTTCCTGCTGCAGACGTTTTTCAACAACCCCATCGCCGACCCGTTCATCTTGGGCGTCTCCTCGGGCGCAAAGTTCGTCGTCGCGCTTACGATGATCGTACTTCTGGGCGCAAACCAGGCCATGTCCTCGCCGGCCATGGTGGCCGCAGCGTTTCTGGGCTCGCTTATCACCATCGGTTTCGTGCTCCTCATTGCACGGCGCATAAGTTCCATGGCCATGCTCATCGTGGCGGGCGTCATGGTGGGATACATCTGCTCGGCGGCGACGAACTTCCTCATCGCCTTCGCCGACGACCAGTCCATCGTGAACCTGCACAACTGGTCTTTGGGTAGCTTCTCGGGTTCGAGCTGGGACGACGTCGCGGTCATCACGGTCGTGGTGATCACCGTAAGCGCATGCGTATTCGCGATATCGAAGCCCCTTTCCGCCTTCCAGCTGGGAGAAGCCTACGCGAAAAGCGTCGGCGTGAACGTCGCACGCTTCCGCGTGGCGCTCGTCCTTCTAGCGAGCATGCTCTCCGCCTGCGTGACCGCGTTCGCTGGTCCGGTGTCGTTCGTAGGCATTGCGGTTCCGCATCTCGTGAAGTCGGTGCTAAAGTCGTCGAAGCCCATCCGCGTGATTCCTGCGTGCTTCTTGGGAGGCGCCATCTTCTGCGCGGGCTGCGATTTGATCGCGCGCACACTGTTCTCTCCCGTCGAGCTTTCCATCAGCGCCGTCACCGCCATCTTCGGCGCTCCGGTGGTTATCGCGCTCATGTTGAAGAAGCGGGTGAGGTAGATGGGGGAATTCGTGCCGCGGCCCAAAACGCTCGGAGGGGACATTCCGTGCTTAGACAGTCCTGAGCTCGCACGAAAGCGCCAGAAGGCACTTTCGGCTCGTGCGGAACTCCGCGCGGAACGCCTCCTCCGAGCGGAGCCGAACCTCGAAACTACGGTCGAAACGCAGGCTGACGGAGCGCCGCTTTTCCACATAAGCGACCTGTCGGCGGGCTACGACAAGAAGGTCGTAGTCGAAGGCGTCGATCTGGAGGTTCGCGCGGGCGACGTCGTGGCGCTCATCGGGCCGAACGGCTCGGGCAAGTCGACCATCTTGAAAACCATCACATGCCATCTGGCACCGCTTGCCGGCGCGGTCGAGCTCGACGGGCGGAAGATTTCCCGATGGAAGACGGCGGAGTTCGCAAGGAACCTTGCCGTTATGCTGACAGATCGCCCCCGGACCGAGCTCCTCACCTGCCGCGATATCGTAGAGGCGGGAAGGCATCCCTACACCGGGCGAATGGGCACACTCTCGCCCGACGACAATAGTCGGGTCGACGAGGCCATGAAAACCGCACATGTGGAAGAGCTCGCCGAGCGCGACTTCATGCAGATAAGCGACGGGCAACGCCAGCGCGTCATGCTCGCACGCGCCATCGCGCAGGATCCGCGTGTGCTCGTGCTCGACGAGCCCACGTCGTATCTCGATATCCGCTACCAGATCGACCTGCTGCGAATACTTCGCCACCTTGCGAAATCGCGGAATGTGGCTGTCATCATGTCCATCCACGAACTCGAGCTCGCGCAGAAAAGCGCCGACAAGGTGATTTGCGTGAAGGACGGCCGGGTCTTCCGCGCCGGCGCACCCGAGGACATATTCACGCGCGAGACGATTGGCGAGCTCTACGGCCTTCAGCATGGCACCTTCAACGAGCGCTTCGGCAGCGTGGAAATTGGGCGCCCGCACGGCGATGCGCACACGTTCGTCATCGCCGGCGCAGGTACGGGGTCGGCTGTGTTTCGCCAGCTCGTCCGGCAGGGCAAGGCGTTCTACGCGGGCGTTCTGCACGAAGGGGACATCGACTGCGAGCTCGCGCGCGACCTGGCAGCGGAATGCGTGGCCGAGCGCGCCTTCGAGCCGATCGGGGATAAAACCATAGCCCGCGCCAAAGAGCTCCTCGTCCACTGCGCGCGCCTTATTGTGTGCCCCGCCGCCTTCGGCACCATAAACGCCCGCAACGCAGAGCTCGTCGAGTTCGCACGCTCGCATGGTATCGAGGTCATGTGAGCGTGCGAAGGCGCATCGGTGGATTCCCAATTGGAGTGGGAAGGATAAACTGGACTTTCTTTTAAGGATCCTCAGGCTACAGCTCCTACGCCGGCGAGGTCTACAAGGCGCCGGAGAACCTCGTAAACAGGAATTTCCACGCCGACGAGCCCAACCTGCTGTGGCTCACCGACATCACCGAGTTCAGGCTCCCGGGCGGCGAGAAGGTCTACCTGAGCCCGGTCATCGACTGCTTCGGCGGGATGCTCGTCGCCTGGTCGATCGGGCTGCACCCCGACAAGCGCCTCGTGAACTCAAGCCTGCGCCTAATCCAAGCGAGATTCCAGACTCGACAGGCCATTGAGAGTCAGGTCGTTGGCGACCTCAGAGACGCGCTCAATAGGAACCGAGCCGTCAGACAGCGCCCACGTGCGATAGATACCGATAATGCCTGACAGCAAAAACGCCAGATAGTAGTCGAACATCTCATCCTTAAGGCCTTGGGGCAGCAGATTGCGCTCGGCAATCTCGTGCTCGAGAGGTGCACGAAGACGAGCCATAAAATCATCGAGCGGAATGTTCTCGATCAGCTGACGATTGAGCACCAGGTTGTTGCATAACGCCTCGTTAACGGTTTTAAAGAAGGTCGCCGCCGCTCCCAGGGCGCGCTCGTTGGTGTCACCGTCCATTGAAGCAAGCGTTTTCTCGACCGAGTCGACAATCATCTCCACCACATCGACGGCAATGGCATCGAGCAGGCCGTCGACCGTACCAAAGTGAACGTAAAAGGTCTTGCGGTCGACATTGGCCTCGCGCGCGATGGCACTCACCGTAATGTCTGCCAGCGGCTTTTCCATGAGCAGGCGCTCGAAAGCGGAAAGGATGGCATTGCGGCTGCGAACGATGCGGCGATCAATACGAGGTTTGCTGGTGGCCATGGGCGTGTCCCTTCGATATGCGGGCATTCATCAACAGATGAGAGATAATCTACGTAAGAGGATTATCCCCCATCCGGCACAAAAAAGCCCGGCAATATGAAGAACGCACGACTGCCCTACTGCGACTTAGGGTGCTTCTTCTTATTGAGTGCCGACGGAGATACGCGAATACCGTCGCCTGTCTGGCGCACATAGGCTTTATGAGCCGGCTTAGCGGTCCCAGAAGCCTTCTGAGCGTGCTTCTTGGGATCAACGGTAACAGCATTCGTGGGGTGCGGCTTAGTGGGCGCAGAGGGCGTCTGAGGCGTGCGGCCGAGTTTGCGCATCACGCGATCCCAGCGCGCATGGATGCTCTCGTTGTGGGCGCTCTTAAGGCCCAACAGGGGCGCAGCCAAAATGGTCGGCGCAATAAACGTAATGAGGCGCCACAGCAGATAGCCGGCGGTCGAAGCCGACCCAAAGAAATGACCCAAGAACAATGCAAAGCCGCCCTCAGCGCCACCAGTTCCACCGGGCAAGGGGACCGCAGAGCTCAACAGCTGGACAAAGGCGCTCGCGGCCATGACCGAGAAAAAGTCGACCTCGTGGTGGCCAAAGGCAAGCATCAGGAAATACGGCACGAGGTAGAAAAACGCGAGCTGCATCATGGTGATGACCACCGTGAGCAGCATGGACGAAAAGTGGCCGGCTGAAAGCTTGAACTTCTCGGAGAAAGAGTAGATTTCGCCGTCGACAAACGTACGCCAGCCCTCAATCTTGGTGGCCGAGACGCCCATTCGCTCGAGCCAATTGATAATGCAGTGCGCGACGCGCGTGACGGTCTTAGGCATGAGCGCGACGGCAAAGATGCCAAGCAGAATGCAGCAGTGACCGCCAAAGCTAAAGACGCACAGCAGCGTCATGTCGCCATAGCGCTCGGCGAAAAACGGCATTCGGGCAAGCAGCAGAATGGCGCCCCAGGCAACGAGGCCAAACTGATACACGATAAAGCGCGTGAACTGCGTGGCACCGGCCTCGCCGACATTTTGGCCTGCCTTGGTCAGGCGGTAAATCTGGGCGGGCGTAGAGCCCATCATCATGGGCGTCAGGTTGCCAAAGAAGATACCGCTCGCCTCGACCGAGATCAGGTCGCGAATGCCGACGGGCGAATAAGGGTCGAGCCAAACGGCGATCGCATAGGCCACAATGCCAAAGAACAGATACATGAACATGCAAAGACACGCGATAACGAGCCATGGCGCCTGGACGCTCGACATAGCGGCCCAGAACTGCCCCATCTGCCCGGTTACCACCAGATAGACGATATAACCCACCAGCACGACGCCGATAAAGATGGCGCCGCGGCGTGCGCTCTTATTGTCATCTCCGCCCGAGGCCTCAACCTCGACCTGGGGCTTAGACGTATGCTGAGAGGACTCCGTCATGAGACTCCTTCTAACAGTCAAAATATCTTGGTTATTGTACCCGTAAGGGCCATAGGCAGAACGCAAAGCTCTGGTTCAAACGGGAATTGCAGACGGTTGTTTGAAAATAAAAAACCCGGCCTTCCATGGGAAGACCGGGTATCAGATGCGTGGTAGCCCGTACCAGATTCGAACTGGTGATCTCCGCCTTGAGAGGGCGGCGTCCTAAACCGCTAGACGAACGGGCCACATGACATCTGCACTGCCGTGCTGCGAGGACATATATTACGGGACAAAAAACATCAGCGCAAGAAGAAATTCCAAATTGCCGAAAAAATTGTCGGCAGGTTATGGAACGCGCAGGTAAACTGGGTAGCTAATTCAAGTTGAGATGGACCAAAAGAGCTTCGCGCTCGTTGGAAATGTTGTCTTCGATCACGGCGTCGAGGGCGGAGTTGAGTAGCTGGCCTAGCTCGGGCCCCGGCTTCACACCGGCGCGGATCAGGTCGCCGCCGTTAATGGCGAGCATCTTGAGCGTATAGGGCTCCCCCGCCTTCAGCAGCTCGTGCGCCATCGCGCGCATCTCCTCAATCGTCTCGACGTAATAGAAGCACGACGGGGCCTTACCAAGTGTGTCAGCACGCTTAAGATCCATGAGCTCGTCCATCAGACGCGGCGTGTCGACGCCCTCGCCCGAAAGCGCGCGCATCATATTGAGCAGGCAGGAGCGCTCGGGGCGCAGCGGCTTGTCATGGTATTTGATGAGCAGGCACACATCGCGCACCAAATCGTGCGAGAGCGCCAGGCGATCCATAATGACGCGCGCCTTCTTGGCGCCGAGCTCGGGATGACCGTAGAAGTGGCCGCTGCCGGCGTGATCGACCGTAAAGCAATCGGGCTTGGAGACGTCATGCAAAAACGCTGCCCACATTAAGCTCGGCGAAGGCGCCACGCCATCGCACAGCGCCAGCTCCCCTGCCACCGTCAGCACGCGGGCGATATGTTCGTAGACGTTAAACGCATGATAGACACTGCGCTGGTCAAACCCACGAGCCGGCGCAAGCTCGGGCACGGCGGCGCAGATGAGCTCGGGGTAGCGCAGCATCGCGTCTCCCCCGTGGCCGGTCGATAGAATGCCCTCGAGCTCAATACCCACGCGCTCGCGCGCCACGGCATCGAGCAGCGGCGCGCACTCGGCAAGGGCACACTTGGTCTCGGGCTCAATCACAAAGTCCAGGCGGCAGGCAAAACGCACCGCACGCAACATGCGCAGGGCATCCTCGTTAAAGCGGCGCTTGGGATCTCCGACGGCACGAATCAGCTTGCGGTCTAGGTCGCCCTGGCCATCGTAGCGGTCGACAAGGCCGCGCTCGGGATGCCACGCCATGGCATTGACGGTAAAGTCGCGGCGCGCCAGATCGTCCTCAAGCGAAGCGGCGCGCTCCACACTCTGAGGATGACGACCGTCGGTATAGAAGCCGTCCAGGCGATAGGTGGTGACCTCAATGCGCTCGCCATCGCAAATAGCCGTAATGCCGCCAAATTTAATGCCCGACTCAACTACCGCAATGCCGGCGGCCTCGAGTGCCGCCTTGGACTCCAGCCACAGGCCGCTGCAGCACATGTCGACATCGTGGCTGGGGCATCCCATCAGCGCATCACGTACCCAACCACCCACGTACCAAGCCTCAAGACCTGCTGCCTCAAGCGCACGCAGGACACGGATAGAGGCATCGGTCGGCTGCGTACCGTTGAGCGAAACATTGCACATGCCTATGGCCTCCTGCGACTATCAAATTGGCTATCGATTGCGTCTGCAAGAAGTCTAGCAAGAAACAGCCTCCACTGCACACGCAAGTCCGATAAACAAAAACGCATCCGTCCTGGTCTAAGACGGATGCGAAATAATTGAACTATTCAGGCAAGGTGCCGGAACTAGCAAACCTGACGGATTGCAATACCCTTCTGATACTCATCGACCTTGGCGAAGTCGCCCAGACCGGGGCACTCGACCACGTTAGCGCCGGTGGCCATCGAGAGACGCAGGGCGTCCTCGACGCGCTCCGGGGCGTCGTGCCACACGGACAGGAAGGCGGCCAGCGAAGAATCGCCGGCGCACACCGTCGACAGCAGCTTAACCTCAAAAGTACGGTTGGCAAACCAGATGTGCTCGCCGTTGGAGAAGTACGCGCCGTCGCCGCCGAGCGTCAGCAGTACATTCTTAGCGCCCTTGGCGTGCAGCTCGGCCATGGCGCCCTTG
Source organism: Collinsella sp. AM44-11 (assembly GCF_003467145.1). Classification (NCBI taxonomy): domain Bacteria; kingdom Bacillati; phylum Actinomycetota; class Coriobacteriia; order Coriobacteriales; family Coriobacteriaceae; genus Collinsella; species Collinsella sp. AM44-11. The sequence goes on along the minus strand of NZ_QSFE01000001.1, from coordinate 54,503 downwards.
ACGGACTCGTCGTCGCCACCGCTCACCTTAATGCCAAAGATGTCGAGCAGCTCGTCGTCGTTGGGCTTAATGAGCAACGGCTCCATAGCAATGAGGTCGGCCAGCTGATGGCTCGAGATATCGAGCACGAACTCGGCGCCCTTCGCCTTCACGCGACGCAGGACCTCTGCCAGGAAGCCCTCGGAGGTGTTGGGGGGCAGCGAGCCGCTGATAACCAGGCAGGTCATGTCATCGAGCGAATCGATAAGCTCAAACATCTCCTGCTCGTTGGCAGCGTTGATGGCGGCACCGGCATTGACCATGTTGTACTCGGTGTCGGGACCGGCGTTGAGGAACACGTTGACACGCGTGATGCCGTCAGTCCACACGGGCTTGACGGGCACGCCCAGGGCCTCGGCGCCCTTAACGATATACTCACCCGAGAAGCCGGCGAAGAAGCCCAGGATCGTGGTGTCGACGCCGTAGTGGTCGAGCGTAAACGAAACGTTGAGACCCTTGCCGTTGGGGGTGTAGACAGCGTTACGGGTGCGGGTAACGGTGTTGGCGGTCAGGCCATCGCAGGAGATGTTGTAGTCAATAGCGGGATTTGCAGTAAGCGTGTAAATCATGAATGTTCCTTTCACGAAGTAACGTGTTAATGAAAGTATATTCCACGCTTCGGCAAAAGGCTACAACAACTCGGTGAACGGTGTGGAAGCGATGAAGTACGGCAGGACACCTCTCCACCATGGCGGAACAAAAAAGGCGCCCCGGCCGAAACCGGAGCGCCGCATGCGCACGAATATGTCGCGTTTCGCTTACTTGCGATCGAGCTTGCGGACAGCAACGCGCTTGCTGTACTCGTCGACGTGACCAAAGTCGCCGATGCCGACGGACTCAGCAACGTTGGCGCCGGTGGCCATAGCGAGCTTCATGGCCTCCTCGACGTTGTCGCGATCCCTGTACCACTTGTGCAGGAACGCAGCGAGGGTGCAGTCGCCGGCGCAGACGGAAGAGACAAGCTTGATGTTGAACTCACGCTTGGCATACCAGATGTCCTCGCCGTTGGAGAAGTAAGCGTCACCGCGGCTACCACGGGTGAGCAGCACGTTCTGGACGCCGGCCTCGTGAGCCAGCTTCATGGCAACGCGGACCTCGTCGTCGGTGTCGACCGGCACGCCGAAGATAGCCTTCATCTCGTGATGGTTCGGCTTAATGAGCAGCGGCTTCTTGTGAGCGAGCTCCTTGAGCTTGTCGGAGGACAGGTCCAGGACGACGTCGGCGCCACGGGCCTGAGCGTGCTCCATGACCTGAGCCAGGAAGTCGGGCGTAGCTTTGGGAGGCACGGAGCCGGAGACGATCAGGCACTCAAGGTCGCCCGCGGTGTCCAGGATGTTGTAGAGCTCCTCCTGGTGCTGCGGCGTGATCGGAGCACCAGGGTTCAGGATGCCGTACTCGTGCTGGCCATCGTTGACGTAGGTGTTGATGCGCGTGATACCGTCGGTCCAGACCGGGCGGCAGAGGCAACCCAGGTTCATGACCTCCTCGACGATGAACTTGCCCGTGAAGCCGGCGAAGAAACCGAGCGCGACGGTGTCGACGCCCATCTTCTTAAAGGCGAAGGACACGTCGAGGCCCTTGCCGTTAGCCGTGTAGCTGGCCGAGCCGGTGCGGACGTTCTCGTCGGGCTCGAGCGGAGAGCTCGAAACCGTCATGTCGACAGCCGGGTTAGCGGTTAGCGTGTAGAACATTTACAGTACCCCCTGTATATGTGAGGGCCGCGTGGCCGGCCCATTCCAACCACGCGGTTACCTCTGATACCAAATTAGCGAGCTGCGGACTCGAGCAGTGCCTTGACCTCGGCAGCGGTGTTGCAGGCGAGCGCCTTCTCGGCGAGCTCGTCGCACTCGGCCTTGGTCCACTGGCTGATGGTCTTGCGGGCGCGCAGGATGGACGGAGCGCTCATCGAGAACTCCTCCAGGCCCCAGCTGATCAGCAGCGGCTCGAGCAACGGATCGGCAGCGGCCTCGCCGCACATACCGACCATGATGCCGGCCTTCACGCCGCTCTCGATGATGTTCTTGAGCGAGCGGAGCACGGCGGGATAGTAAACCTGGTACAGGTTGGAGATGGTGTCGTTGCCACGGTCGGCGCACATGGTGTAGCCGATCAGGTCGTTGGTGCCGATGGAGAAGAAGTCGGCGACCTCGGCCAGGCGGTCAGCGAGCAGCGAGGCTGCAGGCGTCTCGACCATGATGCCGACCTCGATGTTCTCGTTGAACTTGCGACCCTCTTCGGTCAGCTCGGTCTTGCACTGCTCGACGAGCTCCTTGACAGCCAAGACTTCCTCGACGCAGGTGACGAGCGGGATCATAATCTTGACGTCACCGAAGGCGCTGGCGCGCAGCAGGGCGCGGAGCTGGACCTTGTACTGGTCGGGGTTGGCCAGGCAGTAACGCACGGCGCGGAAGCCCATGAAGGGGTTCTCTTCCTTGACCATGTGCAGGTACGGAATCTCCTTGTCGCCACCCACATCGAGCGTGCGGATGATGACCGGAGCGCCCTTGAGCGCGCTGGCGACCTTACGGTAGGCGTTGAACTGCTCCTCCTCGGAAGGAAGCTCAGCAGAGTCCATGAACAGGAACTCGGAACGGAACAGGCCGATAGCCTCGGCATCGTGATCGAGCGCGTTGGGCACGTCATCGGGGTTGCCGATGTTGCAGGCAATGATCTTCTTGATGCCGTCGGCAGTCACGGACGGCTTGCCGCGGAAGGCCTCGAGAGCCGCCTTCTCGGCAGCGAAAGCCTCGGCCTTGGCAGTGTAAGCGGCGAGCGTCTCCTCATCGGGATCGGCCTCGACGATACCCTTGCCACCGTCGACGACAACGGTCATGCCGTTGCGCAGTGCGGTGCAGCTGTTGGAAACCGAAAGGACAGCCGGGATCTCGAGGGCGCGCGCAATGATTGCAGAGTGCGACGTGCGGCCACCGGTCTCGGTGACGATACCGGCAACGTGGGCCTTATCGATCGTGGCGGTCATGGACGGCGTGAGGTCGTGCACGACAACGACGGTGTTCTCGGGCAGGACGGAAAGGTCGACGACCTCCTTGCCCAGCAGCTCGGCCAGAATACCGGTGCGGATGTCGGCGATGTCGGCCGCGCGCAGACGGAACATCTCATCGTCCATGGACAGGAACATGTTCTCGAACATGGTCGAGGTGTCCATGAGCGCCTGCTCGGCGCAGGTGCCGCCGTCAATGGCGGCGTTGATGGCGTCGGTCATGCCCGGATCCTGAGCCAGGACAATGTGTCCGCTCATGATCTCGGCCTCGGCCTCGCCCACCGTCTCCTTCATGTGGTCGGCCTGAGCCTGGGTCTTCTCGCAGAAGACCGAAAGAGCGGTCTGATAGCGCTCCTTCTCTGCTGCCGAATCAGCAACCTCGTGCGGCTCAAACGTCAAGTCGGGATCGACGGCGACCATGACGGTGCCGATACCGATGCCCTCGGAAGCGTTGACTCCCTGATACATTCCCATTCCTCTCTCCGTGTCATGTGATAAAGCGTTTTGCCATATCCATGACAAAAGAGCGCAGCTACCTTAAGACAGGTCACTGCGCCCCCAAATATGAACTTAGTTGTTCAACATGCGACCCGTTTGAGTTCTACTCGCCAAGACCGCTCTTGATGAGCTCGATGGCAGCAGCCAGAGCCTCGGCCTCGTCGGCGCCGTCGCACTTGACCTCGACCTCGGTGCCGCAGGGGATACCAGCAGCCATGAGGGCCATCGGGGACTTGCCGTTGACCTCCTTCTCGGGGGTGACGACCGTCACGTCACAGGCGTACTTGCCCATGGTGGAGGCGAACAGACCAGCCGGACGCATGTGCAGACCCTGAGGATTAACGAGGGTAGCCTTCTCAGAAACCATAGTTGACTCCTTTTTTGTGTTTAACCCCTGTCATGCATGTGGCAGGAGTCAGATTCACGACGTTGTTTATATTAACTCACATCAAACTGTTTTTCATTGTGTTTCGCACGAATTGTTGGACAGTTGTCTGTCCTGTCCGCTCGCCTGCCGGGCGGGGCGGTTAAGTTTGCTGCTCTACAGTCCTGCGCAAGACGGAAAGCACATTAAGTGCTTTCCTTTGCGTGCGGAACTCGCGACAAACTTAACCGCCCCGTCCGGCAGGCGAGTTGCGGAAACTCGGATGGTCCAGAGCAATATCGTGCGAAAGGAATTCTGGCTGAATTATTGTTCGCGTGGGTGATTCAGTCGATGAGGGCTATTAATGCCCTGTTGGGGACTAAGGAGTGTCCCGGGGTGCCGGCAGGAAAAGGACGTCCCTAAGTGCCGGGTGGCATGAAAAAAGGCGAGGACCCGTAGGGAGTCCTCGCCTTTGTTACAGGGGGCGATGTTATTCGCGTACTGTTGAATTAGACCAGGCGGGCGTTGATCGTCTTGGCGATCTCGGCGGCGTCGGTGGAACCCTTGACGGTGGCACGGAAGTCCTCGTCCATGAGCGCCTCGGCGACCTTGGACAGGATCTTGAGGTGCGTGGTGCCGGCCTGTGCACCAGGGATGAGCAGAGCGATGGCCACGTTGACGGGAGCGCCGTCCATGGTATCCCAACCGGTCACGCCGTCATCGTCCTTAACGACGATGACGGCAGCCTCGGTAATGGCGTCGGACTTGGCATGCGGGATGGCGAAGCCCTCCATCATGCCCGTGGTGCCCTCGGCCTCGCGGGCCAGGAAGGCGTTCATCACGGCGTCGGCGTCGCTGGCGATACCGGCCTTGACAGCCTGGTTGGAAACGAAGCTCAGAGCCTCGTCGCGAGAAGCGAAGTCCTCGGCGACAAAGACATTCTCGACCTTCACGAAGTCGGCAGCATCGGCCTTAGGGGCCTCAACGGCAGCAGCCTTGGAAGCCTCAACCGGCTTGGCTACAGGAGCGGCCTTCTGATTCTTCTCGAAGTCGTACTTCTTGAAGGCCACGAACAGGATGCCACCGATCACAGCGCCGATGAGGATCGCGAGGACCCACAGCGGACCGTTCTCGACAACGGGCAGGACCAGGAAGCCACCGTGAGGCGCCGGATCGTGAACGTTGAACATGATGGTCAGGATCGAGGCGATGGAGGAACCGAGCATCATGATGGGCATGACGGGCCAGATGTTCTTGGTCATGAACGGAATGGCGCCCTCGGTGATGTGGGTGCAACCAAGAATGAGGTTGACGATACCGGCGTCATGATCCTCCTGGCTGAAGTACTTCTTGCCAACGACGACGGCGAAGGTGGTGATCAGCGGCGGAACGATGCAGGCGGCGGAGACGGCAGCCATGAAGTTGGTGCCGAAGTTGTAGGTATCGGTGCCAACGCCAGCAGCCAAGGCCTCGGTGAGCATAGCGGTACCGGTGACGTAAGCAGCCTTGTTGACCGGGCCGCCCATGTCAACGGCGCACATGCAGCCGATGGCAAGGCCCAGGACAATGGCGCCAGAGGCGGACAGACCCTTGAGGAAGTCCATCATGGCGGTGTTGATGGCAGCCATGGGGCCGGAGATGCCGAGCATGACCAGGCCGACGATGGCGGTCGAGAACAGCGGGTACAGGAAGATAGCCTTGAGGCCGTCCAGATTCTTGGGCAGCTTGGAGAAGACCTTCTCGAGCAGCAGGATGACATAGCCAGCGAGGAAGCCGCCGACGATGCCGCCCAGGAAGCCGAAGCCCACGCCGGCGCCGCCGGCGTCGATCATGCCGGTCTCGGCGTTAACGGGCAGGCCCTGGATGGCGATCATACCGGCAACGAAGCCGGGGACGAGCGCCGGGCGCTTGCCGATGGACTCGGCGATATAGGCGGAAAGCACGGGAACCATGAGGTTCATGGCGATACCGCCGATGATCTTAAGCATAGCGGCAAAGCTGTTGTAGTCAGACGCCGTCGAATCGAAGGACGTGATGCCCCACAGGAACGAAACGGCGGTCAGGACACCACCGGCGACGACGAAGACCAGCATGTGGCTGACGCCGTTCATGAGGTGCTTGTAGATGATGTGGCCGATAGATTCCTTCTCCTCGACCTCATCCTCGACATCGGCAGCAGCCGCAACCGAGTCGTCACCCTTGGCGGCGAGCGCGCGGTCGATCAGCTTACCGGCTGCCTCGACGGACAGGGCCTTGGAAACACCAACGGAAACCATGCGCTTGCCGGCGAAACGCTCCGCCTGGACATCCTTATCGGCTGCGACGACGACGGCCTTGGCACCGGCGATCTCACTCTTGGTGAGCTCGTTCTCGACACCGACCTGGCCATGGGTCTCGACCTTAATGGTCAGACCGCGCTCGGCAGCTGCCTTCTCCAGCGCCTCCTTCGCCATGAAGGTGTGCGCGATACCGGTCGGGCAACCGGTGGCGGCGATGATGTCAAACTTAGCCATGTGTCCCTCCTTTTTAAGTTTTGCGCCCGCAGGCGCTCCCCTACACGCGCGTCCTTGCGCGCTTTTCCACAACTGAAAGATACCAACCTACCGTCCGCGTGAGAAGAGACAAGGAGCAATTCTCCGGTGAAAGGTTCTTTCATAACCGTAAACGGTAGGTGAAAGTTTACCATCAACACTTGAAACGGCAAGGTGTATCTTGTAATTGAAAATCCCCCTATACTATGACAGTACAAAACGAGTCCGATTATCATGCCAACCAGGAGCCATCCATGACCGATAGTAGCAAGAGCGCACTTTCCCTCATTAGTACCCATCAGGGATACAGCGAATCCGAGCAGCGCATTGTCGACTATATATTGGAGCACCAGTCCGAGGCGCCACGCCTCACGGCGGCTCAGCTCTCGCGCGCCGCCGCCACGTCCGAGGCGACCGTTTCGCGCTTCTGCCGCAAGCTTGGCTTTGGCAGCTTCCGCAGCTTTCAGTTTTCGTTGGCGAGGGATTTGGAAAGCCAGCGCAACGAGGGCCTGACTGACGAAGTCTCGCTCGACAATATGGAGCAGAGCCTTAAGAACATCCTGGCTGCCAAGGTGAGCGAGCTTAATGCGACCATCGACGGGATCGACCACGATACGTTGGCGGCTGTTGTGCATGCCCTTAAGCATGCAGGGGTTATTGAGTTTGCGGCTGTGGGAAATACGAACGCGGTCGCGCTCGATGCGACGTTTAAGTTTTCGCAGCTGGGCCTGCGCTGCATGGCGAGCACCATTAGCGAGACATCAATCGGCTTTGCGCTCACGTTGCGCCCGGGTGACGTCATCGTGCTCATCTCAAACTCCGGCAAGTCGCGCCGACTGAATCGCATGGCAAAAGCGGCTCGCGACTGCGGTGCCACCGTAGTCGTCATCAGCAGCGACAGCAAGTCTCCACTCACGCGCCTGGCAGACTACACTTTTAATACCGTCAACCACGAGGCGCTGCTGACGACGGGTGACTTTGCGTTCTCCAAGATCAGCGCCACGATGATCATCGAAGTTATCTACAACTTCCTGCTGCCCGAGATTGAAGACGCTCGTGAACATATCAGCTACTACGAGGAGCTCATCCAGCCGGACAAGGTCGTTGAGTAAAACGCGTAGTGGGACAAAAATTTCAGTCTATTTTGTCCCACCAACACCGCTGATACGACCTAGCCTCGAACTTCTTCGAGCATCTGCTTTGCGTGGGCCAAGCTTGCCTCGGACTGATCGCCGCTGAGCATGCGGGCGATCTCGGCAGTACGCGCTTCGCCGGTTACCTCGTCCAAATGCGTCTGGGGAACATCGCCCGGCTCCTTGCTGACAACATAATGCTTGTCGGCCACGACGGCGACTTGCGCCAAGTGGGTTACGACAATCACTTGATGCGTAGCGGCGAGATCTGCCAGCACGCCCGCGAGCGCACGCGCCGTGGAGCCACCGACACCAGCATCGACCTCGTCAAACACCAGTGTATCAACACCGTCCGCGTTACCGAGGACCACCTTGCTCGCCAGCATGACGCGGCTGAGCTCGCCGCCCGAGGCAATGCGGCGCAGGGGACGCGGCGTCAAGCCGGCACCGCTGCGATACAAAAGCTCGTAGCTTGAAGGACCCGCCGGCGTCCACTCGGCGCGCGGAAGATCACGCGACTCCCAAACGAGCTCGGCGCCGCCCATCTCCAAGCGTGCCATCTGGCGGCCAACCTCGTGGCAGAAGCGCGGGGCCGCCGTATTGCGAGCGCGCTTAAGCGCCTTGGCGGCAGCGAACAGCTCGCGCTCGGCGCTCCCGAGTGCCTCACGCGCCTTTTTGATCTGCTCATCGCCATCATCGACCAGGGACAGCAGCTCTTGCGAGCGATCGCGCATGGCAAAAACATCGTCCATGGTGGGACCCCACTGACGCAACAGGCCCTTGAGGTCGGAATACCGCTCACGCATGCGAGCGAGCTCGCGCGGGTCGAAGGCGACGCCATCGCGATAGGCACGAAGCTCGTTCGCGCTATCCTCAAGGGAGATGCAGGCATCCGAAAGCGCATCGGCAATGTCGCCCAGTTTGCGATCGACGGTAGCCATACGGGAAAGCTCGGCCACGGCGCTGTTCACGGCATCGAGCGCTCCACCTTCGGCGGCAAGCGATGCATGGGCATCGTTAGCTGTGGCAACCAGTACCTCGGCATGTTCGGAGCGCGGCAGCAGTTCCTCGAGTTCCTCATACTCGCCCGGCTTGGGGTCGACCTCGCCGATGCGCTCGAGGGCAAAGCGAGCCTCCTCGACGCGACTCCCCTGCGCACGCGACGCCTCCTCTACGCGACGGACCTCCTTGGCAGCCGCACGCGACGCCCTAAAGCAGACACGGTACTTTTCCAGCGCCTCGAGCGCAGAGCGACCAGCCCAGGCATCGACCATGGCAACATGATGCGCCGGATCGAGGAGGCGCTGGTGCTCATGCTGGCCGCACAGATCCATCATCACGCCGACGCGCTCGGAAAGCTCGCGCACGCTGGCGATGCGGCCATCGATCCTGACGCGACTGCGGCCTTCGGCAGAAAGGCTGCGCTGCACGGTGAAACCCTCCGAGTCGTGCGGGCCATCGAACAAGCGCGCCTCGACGCTGGCAAGCTCCTCTCCCTCGCGCACCGTCGACGAATCTGCACGCTCGCCCAATATGAGCTTGAGCGCCGAAAGCAGAGCGGTCTTACCGGCACCAGTCTCGCCGGTTAGGACAGTCAGGCCAGCACTCGGAACCAACGTCGCCTCGCGAATGAGTGCAATGTTGGAAACCTGCAGCTCATCGATCATGACGCACTCCGTAGAACACGCGGCTCACCGAGTTATAGAAGCTCTCGGGGCCGTAATCCAGCAGCAGCACATCGCCGGGACCACGACGCACGGCCACGCTCTCGACCGTGCCATCGCAGGTAATAAACTGCCCGTCGATGGCAATCGCCGGCACGCTCGGGCGATCATCGGACATAAAGATCTCGACGACATCACTCGGCGAGGTCAAAAAAGCGCGAGCCTGAATGGTATGCGGAGCGATGGGCACACAGACCATACCCGTGTAATCGGGGCTGACAATGGGGCCGCCGGCGGAAAGCGCGTAGCCGGTGGAGCCGGTCGCCGTCGAAACAACGACACCGTCGCCGCGAAGGCGGTCGATATGATGGCCGGACACCGTGATGTCAAATTCGACCATATCGGACAGGGGGCCGCGCGTAAGTGCCATATCGTTGAGGGCAAACGTGCGCACGACATCCTTCGCGCCGTCTTCGCGCACGGACACGATATCCGCGGCGATGGTGGCGCGGCGGCTCACGTGGAGCTCGCCGGACAGAGCATCGCTCACAACCTGCAGAATGTCGCGCTCCTCGGGGCTCGCAGCAGTTAAAAAGCCCAGGTGACCATAGGAAAGACCAAGGATAGGAATCTCGCGATGGTTGAGGATGCGGGCAGCGCGCAGCAACGTGCCGTCGCCGCCGAGCGTAATGACCAGATCGGAGCCATCAATATCAGGCGTGCTTTGAATCTTCGATCGCTGGTCGGCAGCCCATGCGACCTCGTAGCCCTGGCGCGAAAGCCAAAGCTCGAGCATCAGGCCGCTCTCGACCGCCTCTTGCTTGTAGTAATTGGGGACCAGAAAGACCTTCATAGCGTTGCAGCTTTCTCGCTCAAAGCCGATACCTGGGATTGAAGCTCATCGTCGGCGCGCTCCCCGGGGACAGACCTTGTGCCGTACAGGAAAAACTCAACGTTGCCCTTGGCACCATGAATGGGTGACACGCACACATCGACCGGGAACAGGCCCTTGGCGGCAAAAAGCTCAATCGCCGCCACGAGTGTATCGCGGCGGACGGCGGAGTCGGTCACGATACCGCCGTCGCCCACCAGCGCAGCCGGCGCCTCAAACTGGGGCTTTACGAGCGTGCAGAACGAACCCGAAGGCTTCAGGCACGCCAGCACGGCGTCGATGATATTCGCGATGCTGGTAAACGAGACATCACATACAGCCAGGTCGATGGCACCGGCATAGCCAAGCTCAGGCAGCTGCGTCACGTTTGTGCGCTCATGCAGCGTCACGCGATCGTCCTGACGCAACGACCAATCAAACTGGGCGCGACCCACGTCCACCGAGACAACGGTCGCAGCTCCGCGCTTGAGCAGACAATCGGTAAAGCCGCCGGTAGAGCAGCCTACGTCCAGGCAGACAAGGCCCGTCGGGTCGATACAAAACGCATCGAGCGCACCCTCGAGCTTAAGGCCGCCGCGCCCAACGTACGGAATGCGCCCCTTCACGTGCAGAGGCAAGCCCGGGGTCACCTTAAGGCCCGGCGAAGTCAAGCGCTCGCCGCCACTCGAGACCAGGCCGGCCATAAGAGTGCGAAGGGCATCCGCGCGATCGGCGCAGATGCCCTGTGAAATCAGTTCGTCATCAAGACGCACGCGTTTCATGAATGCCATCAACCATTCGTATCCGGAGATGCGGCTAACTATCCTGGGATTCGTTTGCCGCATCCTCATCGTATTCCTGTTCGAGCTTATCGGCCTCACGCGGCGTCAGCTCAAACTTGTCGACCATATCGACCGCGCGGGAGCCCAGCTCAATCGCTTCGTCAAACAGATCGAGTGAACGCTCCAAGGACGTATCCTTGGAGCGAACGGTAGCGATGATCTGGTCCAGACGGTCCGAGATCTCGTCAAAGTTACGGACAGAACCCTCTGGCATGGCTACTCCTCGACGGAGTCGGCCTCGACGGCCTCAGCAGCGTCCATATCCTCGGCAAGTACACCGGCGGTAGCCTGAGCGGCAGCGACCTTGGCGGCAGCCTCAGCAGCCTGGGCCTCCTCGCGAGCGCGATCCTCGGCCAGCAGTTCCTGGTACAGGTCCTCACCCGGCAACTCCTCGCTGCGCGCGATCTTGCCCAGCACGCCGTTGACGAACGACGCGGACTGGTCGGTGCCATAGGCCTTGGCAAGTTCGACGGCCTCGTTGATCACGATAGCGTCCGAGACCTCTTCGTCGGTGAGGAAGCGCATCTCGTAGACGGCGATACGCAGCAGGTTGCGGTCGGCGCCGGGCATGCGCATAAGATCCCAGTTCTTGGCGACGGCGCGCAGGGCACAGTCGATGCGATCGATATGCTCGTAGGCACCGCGGCACAGCTCCAGCGCATAGGGGTCGAGGGGGCCCTTCGAGATCAGGAAATCGCCCTCGAGGACGCGCTCGAGCGGGCTGTCCGTGGCCTCGGCCTGGAACAGCAGCTGCAGCGCCTGACTGCGGGCAAGCGTACGCCCGCGATAAACCTTAAGGCTCAAAGGTTACTCCTTGGGGAAAACGAGGCCGTCGATGCAAACGTCAACGCGCTCGACCTCAACGCCCACCTGGGCATCGATGGCAGCGACCACGGCAGCGCGAACGGCCTCGGCGAGTTTCTTGAACGGATAGCCAAAGAACACCACAACGCGCACGGTGAGTGCGAGCTTGTCGCCGACGACCTCGGTCTCGACCGCCGGCTCGGAAGCCGGGGCCTTGGACGAGAGCATCATGGAGACAAGGTTGGTGGCAAGGTCCTTGACGCCAACGGAGGCGATGCCCTCGACATCCGACACGGCGCGCGAGACGATGGCGGTCAGAACATCGGGCGAAATGCCGATGCCGTCAATCTTGATTTCCTGGGGCATGAGTCCTCCTAGAAGAGTTGGTTGCTAGACGCGGGAGACGAACTTGCCGTCGCGGGTGTCAACCTTGATGACCTCGCCCTCGTTGAGGTACATGGGGACCTGGATGACAGCGCCGGTGTCAATCGTGGCCGGCTTGGTGGAACCCTGGACGGTGTCGCCCTTAAAGCCCGGGTCGGTCTGGACGATGGTGGTCTCGATGAACATCGGCGGGGTCACGCCCATGAGCTCATCGTCGGCGAAGAGCAGCTGGCAAATGTCGTTCTCGCGCAGCCACTTGGAGTTCTCGCCCACCATGTCGTCGGGAACGGGAACCTGCTCATAGGACTCGTTGTCCATGAAGATGTAGTCGGTGCCATCGTTGTAGAGGTACTGGAACTCACGGGTGGTGAGCATGACGCTCTCGAACTTGGTGCCGGCGTTGCAGGTGTTCTCGACGACGCGGCCGCTCTTGATGTCGCGGGTCTTGTAGCGCACAAACGCGCCGCCCTTGCCCGGCTTGACATGCTGGAACTCGACGATGGTGTAGACCTTGTCCTTAATGCGGAGACCGAGGCCGTTCTTGAAGTCGGCGGTAGAAATGGTAGGCATAGCGACCTTTCTTGTTATGGGCAGAACGCACAAGCGTCCAAATTACATACGAGCAAAATTATACACTTGCAGACGGCGCCTGCAGCGAGCGCATAAAAAGAGAACGCGGGGCGTCCGAATTGCTCCGGAGGCCCCGCCCCAAACTATCTACCGAAGTAGACTAGCAATCGATGACGTGAAGGTCATGCGGCGTCTTGGTGAAGGGCTCGTAGCCGTTCTCGGTGACCACGCCGTAGTCCTCCAGGCGCACGCCGCCCACGCCGGGCAGGTAGACGCCGGGCTCCATGGTGATAACCGAGCCGACCTCGATGATATTCTTGCTGCGGTTGAAGTTGGGCAGCTCGTGGATGTCGATACCGACGCCGTGGCCCAGACCATGGTTGTAGTAATCGCCATAGCCGGCATCGCCAATGATCTTCTTGGAAAGCTTGAAAATGTCGTTGCCCTCGACGCCCGGATGGATGGCGGCGACGCACTCCTCGTGCGCACGGCGCACGAGCGCGTACAAGTCGAGCTGTTCGGGCGTGGGCTCGCCCATCACGACGGTACGCGTCATATCGGAGCGATAGTCGCAGTAGCCCGCGCCATAATCCATGAGAACGAAGTCGCCCTTCTCGATCACGCGGTCGCTCGGGACGGCATGCGGGTTGGCGGTGTTGGGGCCGCTCGCCACGATGGAGCCGAAGGCCAGGCTGTCGGCGCCGTTGGCGAACATAAAGTTCTCGAGCTCGTTGCGAACCTGCTTCTCGGTCATACCGGGCTTAATATAACCGAGCATGTGCTGGAAGGCGGCGTCGGTGATCGACTGCGCATGGCGCATGAGCTCGATCTCCTCGGCGTCCTTGATGGCGCGCATCTTGCGAATGTCGTCATGTATCAGCGGCAGCATGCAGGCGACGGAACGATCCTCCAAGCCACGCTGGATACCCTGGTAGAAGTTGATCTGCATGTCGTCCTCGACAGCGCAGACGCGGCACTTGTTGGCCGCGATCTTGCCGGCGACCCAACCGGAGATGGTGCCCTCGTCCATGTCATAAACCCAGGGGCTGCCGGCGGGCGTGTTCTCCTCAAAGCTGTTGAGATAGCGCGAGTCGGTATGGAACAGGCACTGGTCGGCCGTAATAAACGCAGCATGCGGGAACTCGAAGGTGTAATCGAAGACGCCCTTGACGCCCGTAAGCCAACGAAGGTTGGCCTCGTCGCGCACCACGATAGCGTCGTAGCCACGATCAACCATCAGGGCACGGACACGCTCGATACGACCGGCGGGACCGGCAGCAAACTCTGACATGCAGATTCCTTTCTTGTTGTCTCTATAAAGACGGAACGGGTCTCAACCGAACGACGGAATCGCGCGCGATTCGCAACCGATTGGAAACCCGCCCCTCAACATGATACGAAAGACGATGTATGTCAATAAATCCTAGAGAAGTTCTTTGCGAGAAGCCAAGTATGCGCGAGCATGGCGGTCGAGAACCTCGTCCTCAACGCTCGTTAGACGAATGGCGCCGAGCGCCGCGGGCAGCGGCAACATGCTGCGGTTCGAGCGGACAAACTGCTGCCTGCGGAACTCCTCGATATATGAGGCAGGCTCCAGATCGAAGGCAAGCTCCTCGATACCAAAGTCCTCCAGGCAGTCATCGACCTCAAAGACGTAATCGATATCGAAGTCACAGGCATCATGTGCTAGGCGCGCCTCAAAGCGCATGCCCTCGGACAGCAGCTGGTAGACAGGGACCTGCGACGCGGCATCGACAAAGCAGGCGCGCAGGGTACGCTCCCCCGTCTTGCCAAAATCGAGCGCATGACGGGCGCTCGGGTTCGTGGCCATCAGTACGTCCTTACGTGCAGTCTGAGACCACTGAACGGCATTGACGAGCGCGACCTCCTCGCCCGCGAGAATCTCGGGGACGGTCTCGGTAAACTGATTCCAGCGGGACTTGCTGCTCGAAAGCATGGTGCCAACAAGTACCGCATAACCGAGCTTAAGGTCCTCGGGGTCCGCCGCGCGAACAAGGTCGAGGTCACACACGACCAAGCCCGGCTCGGGACGAAACGCGATAGCGGGAAGCGCATTCTCCGACGAGGCGACGAGCGGCTTCATGGTCGTCGCGACCGTGAGCATGGCGTCGAACGTCGTCGGCAGCAAGGCGCACTCGGTGCGACCGCACCACTGATTGGCACACCAGCAAACGACTGAGCAGGTCGCCGTGTCGCCGACAGCGACAACGAGATCGTCACAGGTAATGCCATTAGCCGACAGGGCGCCAAAGACGGTATCGGCATCGACCAGCGTAGCACCGGCAGGCGAAACCTCGAGGACGAGCAGCGACACGGCAAAACCGGCGTCGACCAGCGCATGCTCGACGACCTCGCCAAAACGCTCGGATGTGGCGTCGTTCCAAACCACCATCGCGCGCTTAGGCTTGCCCACAACCGAGGCAAACATGCGCGGCAGCTCATCGAACGCGCCCAATCCGACACGGACATCGACGCTGCGGTTTTGGAAATTGATCAGTTGACGGCGAATCATAGCAGTCCACGCTCCAAAAGCATCTCGGCACAAAGGTAGGAAACGTCCTCGAAGGACTTGTTGCGAATATCAAGGGTAATATCGGCGGCCTGGCGATACAGCGGACGGCGATGCTCAAACAGGCGCGCAGCATGCTCGGGCGAGCGGAAATCGGGCCGGGTATCAGAACGGCGAATCTGGCGCAACGAGTCCTCAAAGTCGCCTTCGAGGTACACGCATGTACCCATCTCGTGCATCAGTTCAATGTTCACCGGCGTCTCGACGATGCCACCCCCGCACGACACCAGCAGGCTGCGCTCGCTTTGAAGCGAACGGAGTGCCGAGGTCTCAAGCTCGCGAAAACGATCCTCGCCCTCGGTCTCAAATATCTCGGTCACCGACTTGCCACATCGACGCACAACCAAACGATCGGTATCGATAAAACGCCGCATGAACATAGTGCCGACGTTGCGCGCGAGCGTCGATTTGCCCGCGCCCAAAAAGCCGATAAAGAAAATATGGTCGCAGCCGTGTTTGATGTGCTGAGACATGGCGAAACCTATTCCTCGCAGGGAAGGTCGCGCAGGGCCCGGCGCTCAAAGATACGGAAGATCTGCGTGTACCACAGGTCCTGGGTTGCCTGCGGCTTGACCAGAATAGTGTCAACGCAGGCAAAATTACCGCTCCACACGTCCGTGTACAGCTGATCGCCGATCAGCACCGCCTCGTCTGCCGTGGCGCCGAGGCGCTTAAGACCCGCCTTCAAGGCAAACGGGGCGGGCTTCATGGCGTGGCTAATGGCCTCAAGTCCCAGCTCGCGTGCAGAGCTCATGACCTGGTCGCGATGCCAGTTGTTGGACACCATGCACAGCTTAAAGCCTTTGGCGCGGGCGGCGTCGAGCCAAGCGGAAACCGCAGTGGGAACCTGCTCGGTGTCGCGCGGCACCAGAGTGTTATCGCGATCGAGCAGAATGGCGCGTTTGCCGTCGGCCCACAGGGTATCAAGGTCGATGCGATCGACCGAGGCAACGTATCGTTTGGGGCTAAAAATCCTCATGATCAATTCCAAGACTGTTGGTGCTCTTCGTAGGTCTTCGAGAAATACTCCTCGTCCTGCGTAATGTAGAAATACAGGTCATCGGAGTCGGTCGGCTCAAGGGTGGCCTTGAGCGCCTCGAGCGACGGAGAGCAGATGGGCGTGGGCGGCAGGCCCTCGTGCTTATAGGTGTTATACGGACTATCGCTCTGCAGGTCGTCGGCGGTAACCTCTCCGCCGGTGACATACATCATGGTCGCATCGCTATTGAGGTAACGCAGGCCATCGAGCTTGCCCGCCAGACGGTTATAGAAAACCGATGCCACATGCGCGCGCTGATCGGCGTTGAGGCCCTCGCGCTCGACGATCGAGGCAAGGTTAACGATGTCGTAATCGGACATCTCCACGCCATAGCGCTCCTTGATCATGGCCTCGCAGCTCGCAAAGTCAAGCGACTTGTACTCGGTGTTGAACTGGTCAAGCATGGCGCGAATCACATCATCGGCAGAAGGGTCCTTACCCAACGAATAGGTCTTGGGGAATAGGAAGCCCTCGAGTGAATCGTTTGCAGCGTCTTTAAGGAAAGCGTAATCATTCACATAATTGCTCGCCTTGGCCTGGTTAAGGAAATCTTCCTTAGAAATGCTGTCGTATGCCGCGGCCACACGATCGGCGACCTGGTCGACCGTCAGGCCCTCAGGGATAGTCAGTGCATCGGAGCCCGCATTGGGGCCTTCCATGAGCTGCTGAACAACCTTGGTCGCGTCCATGAGCGTGGTAAACGAGTAGGTGCCAGGCTTAAGCGACATATCGGCATTGAGCTTTTTGACCGCCGCGTAATAATCCTTGGGGTCTTCGACGATATGGTTCTCGGAGAGAATCGAAGCGATGGCATCACCCGAGGCGCCATCGGGAATCGTAATAGTAACTTGCTGGCCAGCAGCGACTTTCGCATCCTCGCCGGCAAAGAAGCCCTTGACGGCCGGCACAACAAAGAAAACGATCGCGACAAGCGCAAGCACGGCGATGACGCCACCGATAATCATAGGCACCGGAGAGCTTTTCTTTTGGACGCCACGGCGGGCATGCGTGTTATAGCTCGAGCGCGTGGCCGGAGCAACGCCGTGCGAGCCATGAGCATGATGTGCGTGGGGGCGTGATTGCCGGGCCTGCCCCTGCGTGCGCTGGGCAGGAGCCTGCTGCTTAAAACGAGCGCCGCCAGCGGGCTGCGCGGGACGAGCTGCGGGCTGTTGAGCGGCACGCTGAGCAGGTTGAGCCGAACGCTGCGTCGGCTGCGCCGGGCGCTGGCCAGGCTGAGCAGGGCGCGGCGCAGGCTGCCGTGTACGATTCTGCTGGCGCGGATCGGAAGCGCTAGGCATGCGAAACCTCCTCGTTTTTACGATCGAGCCATGTCTGCAAGAACAGGCTGGCGGCGATCATGTCAATCTTGCCCCTCATCTGCTTTTCGTTGAGTCCCTGCTCTCGCAGGATTCGCTTGGCCTCCTGCGAGGACAGACGCTCGTCCTCAAACTCCAACGGAAGTTCGAGCTCGTCGGCAATCTTTTGGGCCACTGCGGCGACGCGCTCGGCCTGGGGGCCGGGCTCACCTGCCATGGTCAAGGGACGTCCACTTACCAGGATATCGGGCTCATAGTCCTCGACCAGGTAGCGAAACGTCTTTGCCATACCAGTGACCTCGGCAGCCGGAAGCACCTTGACAGGCATCGCCATCTTGCCATCACGGCTCGAGACGGCAATGCCAATCCTGGTCTCCCCTATGTCCAGTGCGAGCGCGACCACAGCGACTACTTAGGTTCTTAGGCGCCGAGCGCGGTCTTGGCGGCCGCGAGGGCATCGGCGATACCGGCAGCATTCTTGCCACCGGCCTGGGCCATGTTGGGACGACCGCCACCGCGACCATCGACCAGGCCCGCGATCTGCTTGATCACGTTGCCGGCGTGGAAACCGGCCTTCACGGCGTCATCGGAGCCGGCGGCGAGCAGGGCCGGGGTGCCCTTCTCGGTAACGCTGGCAACGACGCAGGCGACGGGGCCGGAGACCTTCTGGTGCACGGTATCCCACACATTGCGCAGGTCAGCAACCTCAAGACCCTGAAGCTCAGCGACGACGAGCTTGTAGCCGTTCAGCTCGACAGCGCCCTCGATGGCGCCAGAGATAGCGTCGGAGGAGCCACCGGTGAGTGCCTTCTTGAGCTTGTTGGACGTCTCGCGCAGCTCGGCCTGCAGGTTCTCCACGCGGGCGGGAACCTCGTCAACACGGCACTTGAGCGCAGCGGCAGCGGCGTCAACGAGCGCCAGGCGGTCGGCCATGTAGTCGAGAGCGCCCTTGGAGGTCACGGCCTCGATACGGCGGACGTTGGAGCCCGTAGAGGACTCGGAAATGATCTTGAACAGGCCGATCTCGGCAGTATTGGCGGCATGCGTACCGCCGCAGAGCTCACGGGAGAACGGCTGATCCTCGGCGCCCACGGAGACGACGCGGACGACGTCGCCGTACTTCTCGCCAAAGAGGGCGACAGCACCGGCGGCCTTGGCCTCGTCGATGCCCATGACGCGGGTCACGACCGGTTTGGAAGCGAAGATCTGCTGGTTGACCAGGTCCTCGACAGCCTTGAGCTGCTCGGAGGACAGGGCCTCGAAGTGCGTGAAGTCAAAGCGCAGGTGCTCGGGCGTCACCAACGAGCCAGCCTGGGAGACATGCTCGCCCAGGACCTGCTTAAGCGCGGCGTCGAGCAGGTGCGTGGCAGTGTGGTTGCGGCGCAGGAAGCCACGGCGCTCGGCGTCGAGCGCGGCTGTCACGGTAGCACCGACGGTCAGTGTGCCCTCGGCAACGTGCGCGACGTGAGCATACAGGCCATTGTGGTTCTTGGTGTCGGCAACAGTCAGCGCAACGCCCTCGGCGGAAAGCTCACCGGCATCGCCCTGCTGGCCACCCATCTCGGCGTAGAACGGGGTGCGGTCGAGCACGACCTCGACGTCCTCACCGACGGAAGCAGACTCGACGGACTCGCCGTTACGAACGATGGCGACAACCTTGGCACCCTCGATCACATCGTTGTCATAGCCGTCGAACTCGGTCGCGGCAACCTTGTCGGAAAGCTCGACCCACACGTCGTTGAAGCTGCCCCAAGCATCGCCCTTGACGTTGGCGCGAGCGCGGGCCTTCTGGTCCTCCATGCAAGCGGTGAAGCCGTCCATATCGACGTCGTGGCCAGCGACGCCGGCAATCTCGACGGTCAGGTCAATGGGGAAACCAAAGGTGTCATGCAGCTTAAAGGCGACGTCGCCCGGAAGGACAGCACCCTCGGCAAGCGCGGCCAGAGCCTCATCCAGGTAGACGCGGCCGTTGTCGAGCGTCGTGGAGAAACGCTCCTCCTCGGAAGCGACGATACCCTTAACGAGCGCGACGTTCTTGAGCAGCTCGGGATAGGCCTCGCCCATCTGGGCGTTGACCTCGTCAATGAACTTGGTCAGGAAGGCGCCCTCGATGCCCAGCAGGCGACCGTGGAACACGGCGCGGCGGAGCAGGCGGCGAAGGACGTACTCGCGACCCTCGTTACCGGGGAGAATGCCGTCCGAGATCATAAAGTCGACGGCACGAGAGTGATCTGCGATGATGCGCAGGGAGCGGCTAGCACCGGAGTAATTGTCGGCGTCATAGGTCTTGCCGCTGATCTTCTCGCCCAGCTTGATGAGGTGCTGCATCAGATCGCCGTCGTAGTTAGCGGTCTTGTGCTGCATGATGGCGGCCATGCGCTCCAGACCCATGCCCGTATCGAGGTTGCGGTGCGGCAGCTCCGGCATGGAGCCATCCTCCTGGCGGTCGTACTGGGTAAAGACGAGATTCCAGAACTCCAGGAAGCGGTCGCAGTCGCAGCCGGGCTTGCAGTCGGGGCTGCCGCAGCCGACCTCCTCGCCCATGTCAAAGTAGATCTCGGAGCACGGGCCGCAGGGGCCGGTGGGGCCAGCGGCCCAGAAGTTGTCGTCCTCGCCCAGGCGGGAGATGTGATCATCGGCAACGCCCAGGGAGCGCCACACGTCATGGGTCTCGTCGTCCTCGGTAAAGACGGTGAAGTACAGGCGATCGAGCGGCAGCTTGAACTCCTTGGTAATGAGCTCAAAGGCCCAAGCGCAGGCCTGCTGCTTGGAGACGCCGCCAAAGGAGAAGTCGCCGAGCATCTCGAAGAAGGACAGGTGACGGCCGTCTTCGCCGATGCAATCGATGTCGTTGGTGCGGACGCACTTCTGGCAGGAGATCGCGCCGATCTCCTTCATGGTCTTCTTGCCCTGGTAGTACTCCTTAAACTGGTTCATACCGGCGTTGGCAAGCAGCAGCGAAGGGTCGTCGGGGACGAGGGACGAAGAAGGATAGAGCTTAAGACCGCGCTCCTCAAAGAAGTTGAGGAACTTAGAGCGGATCTCGGCCGTAGTCATTGACGGGTAGTCAGCACTCATAGAGGGAATCTCCTCGGTTTTACATCGAAACAGTTCAAACGTAACGATATTACCATCCCACCGCGCCTGTGCAAAAAAGAGGGCCGCCAAACAGCGACCCTACAGCGAAAGTGCACGTTATTTAGTACTGTGCGATCCTTTGAAAAAGGGCTGCTGTAGAATTACATATAAGAGTCACCCGGAAGGAGCGATCGATGAAAAGCAAACGATTTTTCCTCAATGCACTTCTGTTAGCGGCACTTTTAACGCTTTTGGCTTTCACCTGCTGGTACGCAAACCAACCAGCATTTGGCTACGTGTTGTATGCAGTAATGTCCGGCGATAAGGCTTATTACACTCTACGTGCAATTGACATTCTCTTTTTCTATGTTGCCGGCCCCTTATCAATCGCTCTGCTCGCGTTTCTTGTCATTTACAACTTCAAGAAACGTTAATAGGACCTATTTAGAATCCGAGTCGTCCATGGAGCCGTCGATGCCGGTTTTGGTATCGTCGTCCGTGTTGGAGTCATCGTCCTTGGCAAAGGGGTTCTTGAAGAAGCCCGTGGCATCGGGCTGCAGACCAGAGAGCTTAATCCAGGGATTATCGAGCTCGGGCTTGGGCATGGCCTGGGCCTCGGGCGCGGTCTCGTTGCCGATGAGTTCGGACTCGTAGATGAACGTATCGTCGCCAAGCGCGTCGTAGGCGGCAACTGGGTTACCCTCGGTATCGCGATACGGAGTGCCCTTAAACACGGCGCCATCGTATGCCACGAGCTGACGCCCGGTCTCGTTCTCAAAGTAGTAGACGAAAATGCCCTTGAGGGCCGCGCACAGCGGAATGGCGATAACCATGCCGATGGGACCCATGAGTGCCGAACCGATAACGAGGGCCGTAAGGCTCATGACGGGATGCACCTGCACCGAGCTCTGCATGACCTTGGGCGAAATGACATTATCGGTGACGTTTTGAGCCACCATGGTCACGACAAGCGTCCATAACGCCAGCATAGGGCTGAACATAAAACCGAGTACCGTGGCGATCGCCGCGCTTACCCAGGGACCGACAACCGGAACCAGGTGCATAATGCCGGTAAAGATAGCCATGAGTGCTGCATACGGATGGCCGATGATCGTAAAACCAATAAAGGCAAGAAAACCGCCACAGATCGATGTGATGACCATGCCACGCATGTAGCCGCCGACCGAACGCGAAAGGATGGCCACCATAAAGCGGTACGAGGTCTCTTTTTCCTGCCCGATGATGGTGCAGACCTCGTGGTGCATGCGGGGATAATCGCAGGCAAGCCAGTAGGCAAGCACCAGACCCAGGAAGATGACGAACAGCTGCGAGGCCGTGTTGGTAATGAGCGGAAACACACCGCGGCCGAGCTCGGCAGCGATTTGCGAGACGTACTTGGACGCTACGGTAACCAACGAAGAAAGATTGTCGTCCAGATACTCCTTGAGCGGCGTGTTGTTGAGCGTCTTAGCGTGCGAGAGCATCTCGTTGAGATCGCCACCCGCAACACGAAGCTGCTCGGGCAGGCGGCTCAGGACTTCCATGATTTGACCGAGCAAAATAGGCGATAGGATGCAGACGACGCCGACGAGCACGGCAACAACCACAATGAGTGCGATGAGCGAACCGAGGCCACGTCCGACGCCGTGATGCTCGAGCCAGTTGGTGATCGGAGACATCACAAAAGCGATGATGGAACCGACAGCGAGAAACTCGATGACCGGTGCCAGGATGCCCATAAGGTTAAAGATGACGGCAGCGATGACAATGCAGCCGACGACGCCCCAAATACGCAGCGTCAGAATGCGGGTATCGCGAAGCGTGCGGTCGATTTGTTGGGGGTGCTCACTCATGAACGAACCATCACTCCGTCGGGGTCAATCTTATCTTGAATCTTCTTAAGCGTGCGGCGCAGCAGACGCGAAACCTGCACCTGCGAGATGCCCAGCTTCTTGGCAATCTCGATCTGGGTCATGCCCTTCACAAAACGCAGCTCGATAACCTCGCGCTCGCGAGGCGAGAAATCGCGGATGGCTTCCTCGATTACCAGACGGTCATCGGTAAAGTCGAGCTCGTTGTCGTCGTCGGCATAGCGATCGAGAATCGAGGGAGCATCGTCGGAGTCGGACGCGCCGGGAGCCTCGATGGGCACCGAGGTATAGGCCGAGGACGATTCCATGGCTTCGAGCACCTCGTCAACGGTCACGCCAAGGTAATCGGCGATTTCCTCAACCTTGGGCGAACGCTGAAGCTCGTTGGTGAGCTTATCGGTGGCCTGGTTAACCTTGGCAGAGAGCTCCTGCAGACGACGCGGCACGCGCACACTCCAGCCCTTGTCGCGGAAGTGGCGCTTAATCTCGCCCAAAATGGTGGGCGTGGCAAACGTCGTGAACTCGAGTCCGCGTTCAGGGTCAAAGCGGTCGATAGCCTTGAGCAAGCCCAAGTACCCGACCTGCAAAAGGTCATCGAGCGGCTCGCCACGGTTCTTAAATTTGTTGGCAAGAAACCTTACCAGATTCATATGGGACATGACGAGCTGCTCGCGGGCATCCGGATCACCGGTCTCCTTATAACGACGAAACAGCTCGCGGGTTTTCTCCTTGTCCCAAGCGGTCTTGCCGCTCCGGGAACGTTCGGTCATATTAGATATCCGCCTTGAGGTCGAGGGAAAGCGTTAGGGGCGCCGCAGTCTTTTCGTAGGAATCGCACACGCTTGCAAGAATGAGCTCGGCATACACAGTAGCCTGGTCATCCTCGTCGACGGTGGCCTGTTCCCCAAAGGTAAAGGTCATGCCGACGTGAGATTCGTCCACATCGAAATTGATCGTGATGTCGTCGCAGTCGACCGCGGTGCACCCAAAGATGAAGGCTTCCTCGGCAGCCATGCGGATATCCTCGATGCGATCGACGGACATAGAGCACAGGGCGCCGACGTTGGCGGCCGTCATGCGCACCAAGCGCGCGAGACGAGGATCACCGGCAACGCTCAGCGTGATGGGGCAGGTCGCTTCACTACTCATCGCAGGACTCCTCGGAGGTCTCGGCAGGCGTATAGGTGTAATACTGAGCAGGCTTGGCTGCGGGCTTCTGAACATCATCGTCATCAGCAGCGGCATGGTCATCGCCAATCAGAACGCGCTCAGTAGGCTGCTCGGCCTCGGCGGCGGCAGCGGCGAGCTTGCGATCGGCGTCGGCTGCAGGAGCCTTCACCTTATTGAAGAGCTTCTGCACGGCGCCAGCAGCAGAATCAGTCACGCTCGATACGGCATTGCTGGCCTCGGCCACGCTGCCCGTGACCTCGGAGATGTCGCGAACGACCGCCTCAACCTCAACGAGGTTAGACGTCAGAGCATCAACGGCAGTCTTGCTCGACTTGAGGAGCGGCTCAACCTGTGCCAGCGCGGGGGTGAGCTCATCGACAGCGCCATCGAGCTTTGCCACCACGGGCTGTGCCTCGGCGAGCGCATTATTGAGGTCGCTCACCGTCTTGTCGAGCGAGTCGACGACGGTGCGGGTCTTGCGCAGCGTGAGTGCGAGCTCGACAACAGCCCACACGCCGGCAACGGCGAGCACTAGCAGGGCGATTTGAATGGGACTCATACAAGCCTCCCGAAGGAATCGAAATACAGACGTTTTTCATGGTACCCCAAAGAAGGGCAAAGATACCCAAAGGGAATGCGCGAGGCGCCAATGGCCTACTTGGGAGCGTTGCCGCTACGGTCGCGCTCGCTTTGCTCCACACGCCACTCTTCCCAACCGCGGCCGGCAGGCTGCCAGAACGCGCCGCGCTCCAGCCCCTCGGGCAAGTAGCGCTGCTCGACCCAGCCTTCGGGATAATCGTGCGGATACTTATACACACCGTATTCGTCGCTGCCAGGACGATGACGATCGCGCAGGTAACTCGGCACCTCGCGAAGACCACTGCTGCGGATATCGGCCAGCGCCGCATCGATCGAGGCCTCACACGCGTTGGACTTAGGCGCCAGGCACACATAGAGCGCAGCCTGAGCCAGGTTGATGCGACACTCGGGATAGCCAATGACCTCGGCAGATTTAAATGCGGCATGTGCCACCAAAAGCGCCTGCGGGTCGGCGTTGCCAACATCCTCGGAAGCCTGAATCATAATGCGGCGAGCGATAAACTTGGGATCCTCCCCTGCATCGATCATGCGCGCGAGCCAATAGATCGTGGCATCGGGGTCGCTGCCGCGCATAGATTTAATAAACGCACTGATAATGTCGTAGTGCATGTCACCGTTTTTGTCATACGAAAACCCACGACGCGGATTGGCGATCTTCACGTCATCCACGGTAATGGGATAGCGTTCCCCCGCCGCCGGCGCTGGCGTTCCCTCAGTATCGGGACGCGTAACGGCAATCTCACTCGCAAGCTCGAGCGTCGTGAGCGCCGAGCGCGCATCACCCGCGGCCAGCGTGCAAATGGTCTTGACTGTATCCTCATCGGCCGAGAACTTACCGTTTAAACCCTGCGGCGCCTCGAGCGCACGCTCAATGAGCATGGCGATATCCTCGTCCTTCAGGTGCTCAAGCTCTACCACACGCCCACGCGAGAGCAATGCCGAGTTGACCTCAAAGTACGGGTTTTCCGTCGTGGCGCCAATCATAATGACGGTGCGGTTCTCAACCGCATGCAGCAGGGCATCTTGCTGCGACTTAGAGAAGCGATGGATCTCATCGATAAACAGAATGGTGCGGCGGTCGTAGGTGTTCAGACGGGTCTTAGCCTCATCGATTACGCGGCGCAGGTCCTTCACAGTGCCCGTCACGGCGCTGACCTCGACAAACTCGCTCTTGGTATGGTTGGCGATAATGTGGGCCAGCGTCGTCTTGCCGGTGCCAGCCGGGCCGTACAGAATCACGCTCGACAGCACGTCATGCTCAATCGCGGCGCGCAGCCACGAGCCCTTACCGACGGCCTTTTGCTGGCCCACATACTCGTCGAGCGAATTGGGGCGCATACGCACCGCAAGCGGCGCATTTTTAAAGGAGCGCTCGCGCGTCGAAGCAGAAAAAAGGTCGTCCATAGCCATCCCGTGCATTAATCAAAATCGTTGTTGACCAACAGTATACCGAAAGGATACGAACTACCGTTCGTTAATATAGGTGCGGTGCGGAAACTTTAGACCTGGGAACAATTTGCTCGTCAGCTCGCAGAAATAACCATCCGTCATGCTTGCGATGTAATCGACGACGGCCTGATCCTTGTCGTCCTGCCAGGCATAGGTGCGATCGTAGTAGGAAAGCTGCTGCTCAATGCGCGAAACATGATGCTTAAAGATGTAAGAGAACTCGTCGCCTTTATTTAGATCCTGCAGGCAACGGTCGTAGAGCTTTTCGAAGGCCTCACGCAACTCTGCCTCAGAATCGCCTTCGATACCGCCCTTGCTATAGATCTTCTCGTAGTTCTCGCGCTTCGCCCGGCGGATCTCCTCAAACAGGTCCTCGCTCATCTCGATACGCGGTTTGCCATAGCTATGCTCAACGATATCGATGGAAGCGTGTGTGAGAATCCAGCTGTTATAGGCGCCGCCCCGACCATCGTCAAAAGCGTCGGGCGACAGCAGGCCCGCCGCAATGGCGTCCTGACGATCACGACCGACGTAGGCGAGGATATCCGAGATACGCACCACACAGCCCTCGAGGGTCATGGGGCGCAGGTGCTCGATCGCGCCATAGCCCGTGGCAATGCAGTCCTCGACGGTACGGTCGAACTGGTCAAACGACGCCATGTCCGAGAGTTCAAAGACACGCTGCTCGTACTCGCCGTTATGGCACAGCACGCCGTCGAGCGTCTGGAGCGACACGTTGCGGCCGTACAGCGCGTCGAGCACGCGGACGGACTGCACGTTATGGAAAAAATAACGACCCGTACGCTCGTGATAGATATCGTTGAGGAAACGCTCGCCGGCATGGCCAAAGGGTGTGTGGCCCAAATCGTGGCCCAGGCCAATCGCCTCGATCAAATCGCAGTTGAGGCCCAGGGCACGGCCGATATCGCGGGCAATGCGCGAGACGAGCTGCACATGAAGGCCGCGCCGCGACAGGTCGTCGTTGCTGCGAAAGCTAAAGACCTGCGTTTTGCCTGCATAACGCGTGTACGCAGGAAGATGAAGAATCTTTTCGGTATCGCGCATAAACGCCGGACGCATAAGCGTGCCTTTGTCGGCGGCGCGATCAATACGACGAACGACCTGGTCGTCGCAGCATCGATAAGGATTAACGACACCCGAGGCGCGGTCGGCGGCGATACGCTCGACCAGCTCGGGCGACAACGCCGCGGGAATGCGGTCCATGCGCGCCTTAATGACGGCCGTTTCTTGATTAGTTGCCATGGCATGCTCCTTAAGAAGGATGCGCAATCGGTTACAAAGTGCAGCCCACAACCTCGATTATGGCAAAAATCGGCACCAAAAACGGGAGCAATGGCAGGGAGCGCGATTTCGTGATGAGGCAGGAGAGGGCCAGGGCCAGGAGCGCGGCGGCAAATGCCACGAAGCCACCCATAGGGTCGAGCGTGCAAAGCGCGAAGAGCGCCTTGGCATCTCCCATGCCGATGCCGGGGGTCTGGCGATGTCGCCGCCAAAGCGACTCAGTCAGCACAAGAGAAAGGTACACGATGACCGCAAGGCCAGCGTGGTCAAGTGCCGTGTTTAAGCCCCCATCCAGCCACACGCCCGCAAACGCCGCCACGGCACACGCAGCAGCAAGCGCGTTGGGAAACCGCCGCTCGCGGATATCAATCGCCGCGCCGGCAAAGGCGCAGATCCAAAATGGGATATAGACCACAGGACACCTCCCGGGACGGCTGTTCTAAAGCAAAAACCACCACAAAGGTGTATCCCCTTTGTGGTGGTTCTGATCGTGGTTATTTTGCGCCCTGCATGACCTCGTCGAGGGTAACGTTAACGGCGTGCTGCGTGGGCACCCAGTCGACCTTCAGGAACAGCGCGGCAACCGTGATGGGGATATAGCTGAACATAAAGATCGGGAAGGTAAACAGGTTGGTCACCAGGCGCCACTTTTGAGCGCAATGAATGTGCTTGTACTCAAAGATGGTCGTGAGCAGCGCCAGGATAAAGAAGGTCTGGTACATCATCACGAACGTCATGATAAGCGAGGCGGCACAAGCCTGCATCTCGACCTCGGTAGCCAAGAAACCATGCGAAAGGCCACCCACGATCAGGAACGTCGCATTGGCGAGCATGGAGATCAGGGACAGCAGCATGCCCGGAGCGATGGTCATAAACATGTCATATGCGGCAAAGCGATGATAGCGGAACGTCGACTTGACCAGATGCTTGCCGTAGGTAAAAAAGACCTGGTAGAAGCCCTTGGTCCAGCGCATGCGCTGTTTCCAGGACGCCTTAAACGTCACCGGCTGCTCGTCAAAGAACTCCGCCGGCGCATAACCGATGCGGATGCCGTGAATGGCGCAGAACGTGGTGAACTGGATGTCCTCGGTCAGTGTATGGAACTGCCAGCCGTGCATGCCCTCGATAACACTAGCGGAGATAAGGTAGCCCGAGCCCGAGACGGCGCAGGACGTCTTGCAGATATTACGCGCGTTGTTGAGGAAGCGGGCCTCACGCAAATACCAGGTGGCGTTGGCAGAGGAAATCCACGAACTGCCGAAGTTCTTGGAGTTACGATAGCTCGTGACCACATGAAAGCCCTGGTCAAAGGCATCATTCATCTTGGAGACGTAATCGCGGGAGATAACATTGTCGGCATCGAAGATAAAGTAGCCCTCAAACGTGTCGGGATACTCGTTGAGAATGCGATCGAAACCAAAGTCCATGACCCAGCTCTTGCCCTTGCGGGCCAGGTCATTGCGCTCGTAAACAATGGCACCGGCCTCGCGCGCGAGCTGCGCCGTGTTGTCGGTGCAAGCATCGGCGACCACGAAGACCTCGATGAGCTCGGACGGATAGTCCTGATCCTTGATAGAGCGTACGAGATTGGCGATCACGGCCTCCTCGTTATGTGCCGCAATGAAGAAGGCATAGCGGTGGAGTTTTTTGGCCTTGGGAGGCGCGACCTCGCCACGAAGAGCGCCAATGACAAAGAAGACCACCTGGTACAGAAAGCAGACCGTGAGCAGCGTAACCACAATCTGGTTGAAGATCACGATGGGTGTGTTGGTTTGTAAAAAGGCGAGCATGCAGGCTCCCGAGAACGCGTTACGTAAACAACCGTATATCTTACCGTAGGCTAACCGAGTTCAAGAAACCACCTAATACTGGTTAGGCTTCGAGCAGACCGAGCTGCGGAACGATTTCGTCGCCGGCGGCAGTGCGGCCGAGCGAGCGCGGGGCTAGGTCATCCAGAACGGCGGCGAGATCCCACGGCAGCTCATCGCGGCACTCAATGTGCTCCCCCGTCACGGGATGATCGAACGCCACACGCCAGGAATGGAGGAATTGCCTGGTCAAACCCTGGTCGGCACGCGCATCGCACTTACCGTAGAGCGGATCGCCCACGCAGGCGTGGTTGATATGGCGCATGTGCACGCGAATCTGATGCGTGCGACCCGTAAACAGGTGGCACTCGACGAGCGTATAGCCATCGTCAAAACGCGTGGAATCGAAGCGCTCGAGGACCCTAAAGGTCGTAATGGCCTGGCGCGCGAAAGGATCGTCCGAAACCGCCATCTTGACACGGTCGCGCGTAGAACGGGCAATGCCAGTGTTAATGGTGCCCTCGTCCATGGCAATGTGGCCGTGGACGAGCGTAATGTAGCGGCGGTCGAGCGTGCGCGTGCGGATGAGATTCTGGAGCGCGCGCTGGGTGTCGTCGTCTTTTGCCGCGAGCATAAGGCCCGAGGTGTCACGATCCAGGCGATGCACGATGCCGGGGCGGTCCTCGCCCTGCACGGTGCCCAGATGGTCAATGCCACAGTGATAGACCAAGGCGTTCGCAAGGGTGCCGCTCTCGTGGCCATGGGCGGGATGGCACACCAGACCGCGCTGCTTGGAGAGCACGATGAGGTAGTCGTCCTCGTAGCGGATATCGAGGGGAATGGCCTCGGGAATCACATCGGTGGGATCGTGCGGCTCGGGCAAATCGACCGAAATACGGTCGCCGGAGCGCACGGCATACTTTTTTGACAGGCATGTCTCGCCGTTGACGGCAACGGCACCGCCCTCGATCAGATGCGCGCAGGCAGAGCGCGTAGGGCAGCCGTCATTAGCGCCCAGATAGGCGTCAAGACGCTGACCAGCGGCATCGTCGGCAACAAGGATATGGATGTCGGCCATTAGCGCTCGCTCCTTTCGCGAATCTTGCGGGCACGCTCCCCACGCTGCTGGGCCTTGCGCTTAGCGCGGGCCTCGTCACGGGCGTTGAGCTCGGCGGTCGCGTCGACCTCACGGGCCGCAGGACTCAAGAACATGTAGCCGATGAGGGCAAGCACCACACCGACCGTAATGCCGACATCGGCCACATTGAAGACGGGGAAGTCGATGAAGATGGTGGCAATAAAATCGGTCACGAATCCAAAAGCGAGGCGGTCGATAGCATTGCCGATAGCACCGCCCGCAACCATCGCCATGCCCACAACCTCAAGATGGGCGAGCTGAGGTGCACGAACGAGGTACACGGCAATAGCGATAATGACCGCCAACGCCAGCACGGCAAACGCAATGCCATGCCCCTCGCCCATGCTAAAGGCAGCACCGATATTGCGGACAAACATAAAGTCGATAACACCGGGGATGACGGTCACATGCAAGGCGTCGCCCACGGCACGAACCGCAAGCTTGGCCAGCTGGTCAACAAGCAGCACAACGAGCGCCACCCCACCAGCAACAACCAACCGCCAACGCAAAGGCGGCGTCATATCCGCACCACGACCCAAAGAAATCCCCTACCCTCAGATAATCAAATTCCGTTTAACGCAAATAACCATCTTATATTGCCACACGCAGAGCGCACGACACATTCGCTAACGTCAGATAAATAACCAGCATAAAAGAAAGCGGCATTCCGGTTAACGGAATGTCGCTTTTCTTCAGCGGAGCAAATGGGCCGAAGGCGCCTAAATTCTCCCTATAACTAAAATGCCGAGTTACCGTGCCTTAAAGGGCATTCGCGCAGCGCTTGCAAATGTGAGCGTGGCCGTTGTACTCGCCGACGGTGGTGCGGTAGTTCCAGCAACGGTCGCAGCACTCGCCCTCGGCAGCATCGATGGCAACGGAAAGCTCCTCGCCCTGGGTCAGTTCAACATCGGAGACGATGTAGAACTCGGCCAGGTCGACGGCCTTATCACCGGTCAGCAGCGCGTACATCTCAGCGGGAACGACCGCCTTGACGCGGACCTGCTGGCTCTTGGTGAAGGTGCCGGCGGAGCGGGCATCCTCAAGAGCCTTGGTCACGGCGCTACGGAGCTCAAGAGAAGCCTCGAGCACGCCCTCAAACTCATTGGCCTCGTCAACCGTGATGGGCGACTTGTACCAATCGAGCAGCGCGGCGTACTTCTGGTGATCGACGCAGCCGGCGGGTGCATAGGCCATGGCCTCGTCGACCGTGTAGGACAGGATCGGCTGCAGGTCGCGCATGAGCATCGAGAAGAGCTCGGCCAGCACGGTCTGGGCGCTGCGACGCTCGAGCGAGCCGGGCTTGTCGCAGTACAGACGGTCCTTCAGGGCGTCGAGGTACACGTTAGAAAGCTCGGTAACCACAAAGTCGTAGAGCGCACGGTAAGCTCGCGGGAACTCGTAGCTGGCGTAGGCGTCGTCGACCTCGGCCTGGACCTGGGTCAGACGGGCAACCATGAGCTTGTCGAGCGGCAGCAGATCGGCAAAAGCGACGCCGTCGGTCTCGGGCTCAAACTGGCCCTCGAGCTCGGAGAGCAGGAAGCGCAGCGTGTTGCGGAAACGACGGTACGCATCGGACGTACGAGCAAGGATCTCGTGGTCGATGGACACGTCGGAGCTGGTATCGACGGATGCAACCCACAAACGGATGATGTCGGCGCCCATCTCGTCGCAGACCTTGTTGGGATCGATGACGTTGCCGAGTGACTTAGACATCTTGCGGCCCTGGCCGTCGAGGGTGAAGCCCTGCGAGACGACCGCCTTGTACGGAGCGTGGCCGTTGGCGCCCACCGAGGTGAGCAGTGAGCTCTGGAACCAACCGCGGTGCTGGTCAGAGCCCTCGAGGTAGACGTCAGCCGGGTACTCCAGCTCGGGACGGTACTCGCAGACGGCCTTCCAAGACACGCCGGAGTCCCACCACACGTCAAGGATGTCCTTATCAGCCTTGAGGTGATGGCCACCGCACTTGGGGCAGACGCAGGCCTCGCCCAGATAGCTCTCAGGAGCGTCGGTGAACCAGGCGTCGGAGCCCTTCTCGTGGAAGAGCTTGATGACGGCGTCGAGCGTGGCGTCGTTCATGACCTTCTCGCCGCAGTCGGCGCAGGTGTAGCTGGGGATAGGCACGCCCCAGTTGCGCTGGCGGCTGATGCACCAGTCGGGACGCTGCTCGACCATGGCACCGATGCGGTTGGCCGCGTGGGCCGGATACCACTTGACGTTCTCACGGACCTCCTTGCCGGCCTGCTCGCGCAAACCGGTCTTGTCCATCGAGACAAACCACTGGTCGGTAGCACGGAAGAGCACCGGGTGCTTGCAGCGCCAGCAGTGCGGATAGCTGTGCGTGATCTTCTTCTCGAGGACCAGGGTGCCGCGCTCGCGCAGGAACTCGATGATGTGCGGGTTGGCCTCGTCGGTATCCATGCCACTGAAGGGGCCACCGGTACCAAACTCCTCGCCGGTGTAGAACTTGCCGTCGTCATCGACCGGCATGCAGATGTCGGTGATGCCCTCCTTGAGGCAGGCAAAGTAGTCATCGACGCCGTGACCGGGCGAGTTGTGGACGATACCGGTACCGTCATCGACACCGACGTAATCGGCCAGCAGCGCCACGCCCTCAACGCCGTCAAAGATCGGCTGCTTGTAGTGGATGTGGTGGAAGGTCTCGGCGGGAACCACATAGGGCTTGCCGTCGACCATGACCGGGGTGTACTCCCAGCCAAACTCCTCGCAGCACTTGGGAGCCAGGTCCTCGAGCATGACCTCGGCACGGCCATCGTGCTCAACGGCGACGTAGGCGGCGCCAGGCTTGAGGGAAACTGCCTGGTCGGAAGGGATGGTCCACGGGGTGGTCGTCCAGATGATGAAGTCGACCGGGCCGTCGAAGTTCTCGAGGCCGGCGGGCTTGGAGGTCATCTCAAAGCGCACGAAGATGGACGGGCTCGTCTCGTCGGAGTACTCGATCTCGGCCTCGGCCAGCGCAGTGTGGCAGTGCTTGCACCAGTGAACCGGCTTGTGGCCGCGATAGATCATGCCCTTATCGAACATCGCCTTGAAAACCTCGATGTCGGCGGCGTCATGCTGGTGATAGAGCGTCAGGTAGGGGTTGTCCCAGTCGCCGAGCACGCCCAAGCGACGGAAACCGGCCTTCTGCAGCTCGATGTTCTCGACAGCGAACTCGTTGCAGAGCTCACGAATCTTGGCCGTGGGGGTCTGGTTGAACTTCTCGGTGCCAAGCTTCTCCTCGACCTTGTGCTCGATCGGCTGGCCGTGGCAGTCCCAACCGGGGACGTAGGGAACCTCATAGCCCTGCATCATCCAGTAGCGGTTGATCATGTCCTTGGAAATCTTGTTCATGGCGTGGCCGATGTGGATCGGACCGTTGGCGTACGGAGGGCCGTCGTGCAGCACGAACTTCTTGTGACCCTCGTTCTTCTTCAGAACCTGCTCGTAGACCTTGTTGTCCTGCCAGTCCTTGAGTCGCTTGGGCTCGGACTTGGAAAGACCGGCACGCATGGGAAAACCGGTCTTGGGCAGATTCATCGTCTGCTTGTACTCGTTTGCCACGGTACCCCTTTCTTGTCATGGGCGCGCACGCCCTCTGGGCACCAAAAAAAGCGCCCGTCCCTGCAAGCTGGGACGAAGCGCCACAAAACGGGCCGTCTGCCCGCAAAAGCTCTTCGCTTAACCACCCAGCTTAGATGCCCTCACCCGCATTACAGCGCGCTCGCATCCGTTACTCGGCTGGCCTGTATCGACGACCATCTCGGCGATGTCTACTAAGACGTGCCTGTACGGCGCGTCCGTTGGGACCGCAGCTCCGGGGTGATTTTCATCGGTCGCATGCACGGGTTCTCAGCGCTCCCCGTTCTCTGTAGCACACGGACGGCCGACTACTCGTCCCCATCAACGCTTATGCGCTGTATGGTAGCACGGTCAACGCCGGCGAAAAACCCTCAACATCGGTTTCATACTTTAGTAATTTCTCGCGGTCGCAAGCACTCACTTGGAGCAAAATACCTGAAAGCACTTTATCTAACGAAAGAAGGCTGCTATGCGCACGATTGGAATGAGCGACTACACCGTCGGCGAGGACTGCTTTGACGAGCTGCCCGGCGCGCTGGACGAGTACGGAGCGGCCAAGGTCGCGATTATCGGTGGTAAACGAGCACTGGCCGCGGCGCTTCCCAGTATCGAAGCGGCACTGGAGGGCACCGACATCGAGATTCTGGAGACACGCGTCTACGGTACCAACAGTACACGCGCCAATATCGCCAAGGTCGTAAACTCCCCCGCCTGCCAGGAAGCCGACGTGCTCATTGCCTGCGGCGGCGGCAAGGCGCTCGATACCGTCAAGACGGCGGCCATCGAGCTCAAGAAGATCGTCTTTACGGTACCGACGATCTGCTCCAACTGCTCGGCCGCGACCGCCATTGCCGTTGTCTACAACGACGACGGCTCACTCGAGGGCTATTCGTACCCCAACCGCCCCGCGCACATCTTCATCAACCCCAAGATCATCGCCGAGGCTCCGGCGGAGTACTTCTGGGCGGGCGTGGGCGATGCCCTGTCCAAGCAGCCCGAGGTCGAGTACGCCACGAGCGCCGGCAACCTGGAGCACACCGCAGGTCTTGGCCTGGCGCTCGCACACACCTGCTCCGAGCCGCTGTTTACCTATGGCGTGCAGGGTCTAGAGGACGTGCGCCAGGACCTGTCGACCGAAGCCGTCAAGCAGATCGCGCTCGATATCGTGGTCAACACGGGCTACGTCTCCAACCTGACCAACCAAAACGATTACTACTACAACTCGAGCGTGGCGCATGCGTTCTACAACGCCACGTGCAGCATTCCGCGCGAGGGCACCTACCTGCACGGCGAGGTCGTGAGCCTGGGTGTGCTCGTGCTTTTTGCCTACACGGGCGACACCGAGAACCTTGAGCGCTACGCCGCCTTTAACAAGCAGATGGGGCTGCCCGTAACGCTTGAGCAGGTCGGGCTTTCCGTGGCCGATATCCCCGCCCTGTGTGAATACGCGCACGCCACCAACGAATGGAAGCAGGGAAACCCCGAGCCCTTCACCGACGAAAAGTTCGCCGCCGCCATCAAGGCCGCCAACGCCTACGGCCACACGCTCTAGGACTGGCCCAAAACCACCACAAAGGGGACAGGCACCTTTCTGGTGGTTTTTTATTGCTCCAGCATTCAGTTCGTACTCGAACCCGATTCTTTACGAGAAAGGGTTCGAGTACGTTATTTGTTTATCGGAAATTCTGCGGAAGGACTACTCGGAACGGTAAACAGGAACGAACAGAGGCAGGGTATCATCATGGTGATGGTATCCTGCCTTTTGTTTTGCGGGATCAAGGTCGCTTTATGCGAACTTGATCGCCACTTATATGGCGCATTGATGGCAATTGCTTCGTACGTGCATACCGGGAGCCTGTACACCTCTGGCAAGGCGTAACACACTAGACTTTGTTCCAAAGTCCGTGTGCTAAGGGGGCAGGCCCCTTAGAATTCCTGTGGAGTGTGTACGCACGTACGCAGGAAAACGGCAAAATTTCGCTATATCAGGGCGTTCTTTCATTGGAGAGTATGGTATACACGGCTTAGTTCAACAAATAAGAATTTATATATAAAGGAGAATATTGATGAAACTGTTTTTATGTTCTCACTTTTCAAGTGTAGGAAGTCTGATAAAGGAAGAAATTGAAAATAAAAAAGTCGCATTTATTCCAACAGCTTCGCTGCGTGAAGGCTACACCGGTTATGTCGGCTCGGCTCGAAAATTATTCAAAAAGTTGGGAGCAACCGTAACTGAAATTGATATTTCAACGGAGGCTTATTCAACGATACAGTCTCTTTTTGAAGATGCGGATGTGATCTATTTTACCGGCGGAAATTCTTTTTTCCTTATAGACCAGCTCCGTAAAACGGGAACGGATGAGCTGTTGAAGAAAGAATTGGCAAAGGGAAAACTGATGATTGGTGAATCGGCAGGTGCGATTGTATGCGCTCCAAGCATCCAATATATCGAGCAAATGGATGAAAAGCCGGAGGACTACTCACAAGAAGATGATGCAGGGCTTAATTTGATTGATTTCTATGTTCTTCCGCATTATCTTACAGCACCATTTAAGAAAGTTACCGAGAAGATAATGACTGAGTTTTCGGATTTGAATCTATGCCCAATTAACAACCGTCAGGGAATTGTAATTGATGGTGAATGTTCAAAGGTAATTTGCAAAGACTAATTTGAATATTTCAGTTTGCTGTACTCATTCCTAGCAGGGTTTGGGGCGGGCACGCCCCAACAAGAAGCTGTCCCAAAGGGGCAAGAATGGGGACTGCGGACGATTTCTTGGACCGCTACGCGGCCCTTCCCAGCGCGGCGCGGAACTCGGCCGGCGTGCGGCCGCCGAGCGCATCGCTGCGCCTCTCCGTATTGTAGCGGCCGATCCAGGCCCCGAGCTCCTCGATGAAGCGGGCGGGGGCCCAGCCCGACCAGTCCCTGCCGTGCCAGAACTCCCTCTTGAGCAGGCCGAAGAAGCCCTCCATCGCGGCGTTGTCCGGGCTGCAGCCCTTGGCGGACTGGATTGGCTACACTGATGTGGACAGTTCCGGGAGGGGCGCAAGAGACGGGAAGGCCGTGTGCGCGTTCCTGCGTGAGGGCCGCGGGGAGGGGCTGCCTGGGTACGGCGCCTGTCAACTCGGTCTACGTCTTTGATGACCGGGTCGTACTCAATATCAACTTCACGGATGATGCCAAAACGGTCACCCGTGAGGAAGTGTTGGGTTCGAGTGCTATGGACAATGTTCCAGCATGCTGGGATCGAATTCGCTTGCCGGGATCACGCGGTAGCCGTGGCGCAGGAGCAGGTCAACGAAGACACCGTTACCCGTTGTGAGCGTGCCGCTGAAGGATCCGTCGTAGATATGGCCCACGCCGCACGACGGACTGCGATCCTGCAAAATGCACGCAACAATCTCGGACGGGCCGCCCGCCTGCTCGCACATATCGAGCGCACGTTGAGCACCCTGGCGAAACTCGCGATCAACCGACACGCCCTCGCAGGTACGAACCTCTCCGTTCACAATCTCGGACGGCTTGCGCGGTGTAGGCAAGCCACCAAAAACCTCAGGGCATACCAACAGGACCTCGGTCCCCGTACGCTCGCAAGCCTCGACCAGCTCGCGATGGTAGTTGTCGAGCCCGTTATACTTGCAGCTCTCGCCCATCAAACAGGCACTTACCACGATCTTCATATA
Source organism: Collinsella sp. AM44-11 (assembly GCF_003467145.1). Taxonomy (NCBI): domain Bacteria; kingdom Bacillati; phylum Actinomycetota; class Coriobacteriia; order Coriobacteriales; family Coriobacteriaceae; genus Collinsella; species Collinsella sp. AM44-11. Next base: position 17,178 of record NZ_QSFE01000001.1, on the reverse strand, counting down.
CAACTCTCCCCACGCAAAACGCCCCATTTGAGATGGACACTCAAATGGGGCGATTGACACTGTGCAACTAGTATTACTGCTGCTTTGGCATCAGCGGGTTCTCGCGCGTGAGGAGATTCATAAACTCCTCACCCGTGATCGTCTCCTTCTTGTACAGATAACGAGCCAGCTCGTGGAGCTTAAACTTGTTCTCCTTGAGAATCTGCAGGGCGCGGTCATGCGCATCCTCGATCAGCTTGGCGACAATCGCGTCCACGCGCTCGGCCGTACCGGGGGCGCAGGTGAGCGACGTATCCTGGTTGAGGTACGCATTCTGAACGGTACCGAGTGCCATCATGCCAAACTCATCGGACATACCAAAGCGCGTCACCATGTTACGGGCGAGCTTGGTGGCCTGCTCGATATCGTTGGCTGCGCCGGTCGTCATCTCACCAAAGATGAGCTCCTCGGCTGCACGGCCACCGCAATAGACGGCGAGCTTGTCCAGGACCTCCTGGCGTGTGGTCAGGAAGCGCTCATCCTCCTCGACCTGCATGGTGTAGCCCAGAGCACCGCTCGTGCGCGGTACGATGGTAATCTTCGTGACCGGCGCAGAGCCCTTCTGGCGAGCGGCAACGATGGCATGGCCGATTTCGTGGTAAGAAACGACCTGCTTCTCGTGATCGGACAGCACCGTGGACTTGCGCTGCTGACCGGCGATGACGACCTCCACCGACTCCTCAAAATCGTCCTGCGTGGCGCGCTTGCGACCCTCGCGGACGGCACGCAGGGCGCCCTCGTTGATGATATTGGCCAGGTCGGCGCCCGAGGCACCGGGCGTGGCGCGGGCAATCGCGGTCAGGTCGATCGGCGGCTGAGTCTTCACGCTCTTGGCATGCAGCTCAAGGATGTTCTTACGGCCGGTCAGGTCGGGCAGCTCAACGGGGATGCGGCGGTCAAAACGACCGGGGCGCAACAGGGCCGGGTCAAGGCTGTCGGGTCGGTTGGTAGCAGCGAGAACGACAATACCCTTGTGGTTATCGAAGCCGTCCATCTCGGTCAGCAGCTGGTTGAGCGTCTGCTCGCGCTCGTCGTTGCCACTAAAGCCGCCGCCATCGCGCTTCTTGCCGATGGTATCGATCTCATCGATAAAAACGATGCACGGGGCCTTTTCCTTGGCCTGCTTAAACAGGTCACGCACCTTAGCAGCGCCGCGACCGACAAACATCTCAACAAACTCCGAGCCCGAAATGCTAAAGAACGGAACACCGGCCTCGCCGGCCACAGCCTTGGCAAGCAGGGTCTTACCGGTACCCGGAGGGCCGACAAGAAGAGCACCGCGCGGCAGCTTGGCGCCGATCTCCTCGTAGCGCTGCGGCTTCTCCAGAAAGTCGACGACCTCCTTAAGGGATTCCTTGGCCTCTTCCTGGCCAGCAACGTCCTTAAAGGTCACGCCCACATCCTTGGAAGCGATAACGCGAGCACCGGACTTGCCCAGTCCGCCGCCGCCAAAACCACCGCCGCCAAAGTTCATCGACGGGCCGTCATCGCCCATGGCCTTCTTCATGCGACGATTGAGCCACCAGCCAATCAGGAAGAAAATCGCCATAGGAAGAATGAGCGTGATCAGGTAGTAGGTCATCAGGCCCGAGCTCTTGTCGGGAACGACCGACTCCAGCGAAGCGCCAGACTCAAGCACGCGATCGGTAAAGCCCACGTCATTCGGCACACCGGTCGTCTTGTAGGCGATGTTCTCGTCCTCGCCCTTTTTAGTGTAATAAATCGTGTAATCGTCAGTGTTGTACTCGACCTTGTCGACGCTCTTCTTATCAAGCGCTTTGACAAACGTCGAGTAATCGGTCTTCGTAATCTGCTGCGTGTGACCGATGTTGGGGAACAGAACGGTCGAGAGCACGAGGTAGACGACGAAGGCGATGAGCACGTAGAGGATCATATTCCGTCTACGTTTGTTGTCATCCATCTCCATCTGCTTGAACTCCATCTACTGGGGTTGATAATGCTTTCTAGAATACCCAACCCGAGCGACGATAAACCGACGCCGGGCACGAAAGGACAGAGATGGCATCACTGGAAGTCGGCAAGGTTCAGATCTACACGGGCGACGGCAAGGGCAAGACGACGGCTGCGCTGGGGCTTGCACTGCGCGCCACGGGCTATGGACTTAACGTGCTTATGCTGCAGTTTGCCAAGAAGCTGCACTGCGCCGAGCATGATGCGGCGCCCCGTTTAGGTCTGCGCATCGTACAAGCCGACCGCGACACGCCCGAAGCCTGTGCCGCACAGATCATGGAGCTGGCGCGCGAGCAGATTAGCCAAGTCGACGTTCTGATTCTGGACGAACTTGGCGAGGCCATGCGCCGTGGATTTGTGACGCGCGTGGATGTCGAAGCGCTGATCGCGACAAAGCCCGCCACCACGGAGCTCGTGCTCACCGGCCGCGGTCTGCTGCCCCTCGCCGATCTGGCAGACCTGGTCACCGAAATGCGCCCCGTCAAACATTACTTCGACGAAGGCCTCCTAGCCCGCCAAGGCATCGAATACTAAATGATCCGAAGGGGACGGAGGAAAACGGATCATTTTGCCTTATCGCCAGGTCAATGATCCGTTTTCCTCCGTCCCCTACGGATCATTAGGCGGTGGCGCGGCCGAGCCAGTTGCCGCTGTGGTGGTAGATGGTAAACATCGTGGCCGTGATGAGCCAGGTTACGGGGTAAACCAGCAGCAGGTGCTCAAGCGACGGATCGAACGGCATAATCGCAAACACCCAGATCACCCTGAGCACGACGGTGCCAAAAATCGTGAGCATCATAGGCTGGAAGCTCACGCCAGCGCCGCGGATGGAGCCGGACGCGTTTTCAATAATCGAGAAGATCGCGTAGAACGGCGCGATGGAATGAAGAATCGTCGTGGTGTAGGCCGAAATCGAAGCATCGTCGACAAACAGACGCGACAACGGACCCGAGAACACCAGTAGCACGGCAGACAGGCCACCAATGAGCATAAACGACAGCACAAGCGACGTATGGTAGCCCTTGCGCATGCGCTCGTAGTTGCGCGCGCCAAAGTTCTGTGCCGAGAACGTGGTGATCGAAACGCCAAGCGCCTCGGTAACCATCCAGACAATGCCATCCAAACGGCCCGAAAGACCCCACGCCGTGGTGACATCGGCACCAAACGAGTTGACCGACACCTGAATCAAAACGTTGGAAATCGAATACGCAGCAGACTGAAAGCCAAGCGGCAGACAACACGAGATCATGCTCTTACAAATGCCAGGATCAATGCAGAGTTTGGACAGTGAAAGCCGCCACGCACCCGGAGCGTGCATCATACGAATCACGATCATCGTGGCGTTGGAGCAAATGGTCAGCGCCACCGCGATGCCGCAGCCCAGAGCCTCCATATGAAGCACGGCAACGAAGATGACATCCAGCACCGCATTAACAAGGCAGCCGGAAGCAATGATCACAGCAGGACCGCGTGTGTCGCCCACGGCGCGCAGCAGCGCCGTTCCCATATTGAGCAGCAGCGCCGCAACCATGGCGGCAAAATAGCAACGAGCATAGGCCACGCCCTCGGCCAATAGTTCATGCGGCGTGTTCATAAGTACCAGCATGGGCTCAACGAACACTATGCCAAGAATCGAGAAAACGATACCGCCCACCAGCGCGAGCGTCATGGCCGTATGGACCGAACGACTCAATCGCTCATCATCGTGCTGACCAAAATACTGACCGGTAATGACCGCGCAGCCAGCGCCAACGCCAACGCAAAAGCCGATGCAGAGCTCGGTGAGCACCATCGTGGCCTGAATGCCACCCAGCGCGAGCTTGCCGCCAAACTGACCGACGATATAGGTACCGATAAGCGTGTAAGCCTGCTGAAAAAACGAGCTAAAGAAGATAGGGACGCACAGCGAAAGCAGTTGCTGCCAAATGACACCCTGCGTCACATCGATAGCCGTAGATTTCTTAGCCACACGCCCTCCCCAACAGCGTACATCAAACAACAAAACGGCAATTTAAGACCAAAGCCAATACCAGCTTAGCACCGACCGGTATCGGCCGAAACGCCCCGAACCAGAGCCCAGTGCGAAATAATTGCCTAGTGATACAGCCCCGGCTGGTAGTGGTACTCGTTGCTCACATGCGGGCACAGCTGCCAAAAGGCGACAGCACTTGCCGCGGCCACGTTAAGCGAATCGACCCCGTGCGCCATCGGAATACGCACGGCGCGGTCGCAGCCCGCAATGGTCTTGGCGCCCAAGCCAGCACCCTCGGTGCCCATAAAGATTGCCAGGCGGTCAATCTCCTGCAGCGCGGGATCGTCCAGCGACACCGAATCATCCGTCAACGCCATAGCGGCACACGAAAAGCCGGCATCGTGTAGCGCCGCCAGCCCATCATGCGGCCATACGCGCGCTTCGCTGCCAATGCGTGTCCAGGGCACCTGGAACACCGTGCCCATGCTCACGCGGGCAGAACGACGATACAGCGGATCACAACACGTAGGACTGACCAAAATGCCGTCGACGTTGAGCGCGGCCGCCGAGCGGAATATTGCGCCCACATTGGTATGGTCGACAATGCCCTCGAGCACGCACACGCGCACCGGGCGCTCCCCCGCCGCCTCGACGACGCCGCCCAAGAACTCATCAACCGGAATCTGTCGCGGGCGACGAAATGCCGCGAGCGCACCGCGCGTCACGTTAAAACCCGTCAGCCGCTCCATAAGCTCCATCGAGGCAACGAACACGGGAACCGGACCCGCGCCCTCGCGTACCGCCAGGCGCTCAAACAGCGGCATCATCTGGTCGAGCCAGCGCTCGCCCAAAAGAAAGCTCACCGGCTCGTATCCGGCGCGAACCGCACGTTCGATGACCTTGGCACTCTCGGCGATAAAAATGCCCTTCTGCGGCTCCAGCACGCAGCGCAGCTCACGCTCGGTCAGTCGCACGTAGGCATCAAGCCGCTCGTCCTCGAGCGAATCGATTCGCAGCACCTCAACGGCATCAGTCATAGCAGCCAGCCCGCACCTTTCTTTACAGCGCATCTATACCAAACGAGGCGACGCTAAGCGCCGCCCCATGCATTCAAACAATCCGATGATACCGTTCACGCCGGACGATTTACGCCTCAACGCGACGATACGTTACGAACTCATAATCGACACCCTCGTCGTCCTCGCCCGAGGCAATCGTGGCAACACCGCCACGCCGCGCAATCTCCCACGCGGGATCGGCATCCAGATCGGGAAAATACGTATCCACGTCATGCACGCAATGGTTATGCGTAACCTCGGCCTCGGCGCAATACGGCAAAAACTGCCGATACACCTCGCCGCCACCGATCACCCACGCAACGGGCTCATCGGCTACCGCGGCGAGCGCTTCGTCGATGCTATGCACCACGTCGACGCCCATGGGAGCAAAGTCCCCATCGCGCGTGAGCACGATATTGCGTCGATTCTTAAGCGGGCGCCCGCCGGGAAAACTCAGCAGCGTCTTGCGTCCCATAATGACCGGACAGCCTTTGGTGCACGCCACAAAATGGCGCATATCGGAGCGATTGGACACCACCATGTCGCCCTCGCAACCAATGCCCCAGTCGTCACACACGGCGACAATGGCAGAAAGCTTACACGTCATGCGCGTCACCTACACCGCAATGGGGATGTTCTTGACCTGAGGGCCGTGCTCATAGCCCTCGACGATCAGATCATCGGTCGTAAACGCATAGAAGTCATGCACATCGGGGTTGAGCGTTACCTTGGGCGCAGCAAACTGCGGACGCTCAATAAGCTCGCGAACGATATCGACATGACGGTCGTAAATGTGGGCATCGGCAATCACATGCAGCAGCTCGCCGGGAATCATATCGACCGACTGCGCGACCATCATCAGCAAAATGGCGTACTGGCACACATTCCAGTTGTTCGCAGCCAAAATATCCTGGCTGCGCTGGTTGAGAATCATGTTGAGCGTCGGTTTATCATCCTGCGGACGCTGCGTCACGTTATACGTCACGCTGTAGGCACACGGATACAGGTGCATCTCGGACAGGTCGCTAAACACATAGGTGTTCGTCATAATGCGGCGGCTGTACGGCGTGTTCTTAAGGTCGTACAGAACGCGGTCCATCTGGTCGAAATCGCCCTCGGCATAATGGCTCTTCTGCCCAATCTGATACCCGTAGGCCTTGCCGATGGAGCCGGTCTCGTCGGCCCACTCATCCCAAATATGGCTGTTGAGGTCATGCACGTTATTGGACTTCTTTTGATAGATCCATAGGATCTCATCCATGGCAGATTTGAGGGCCGTACGACGCAGGGTAAGCGCCGGAAACTCCTCACGTAGGTCATAGCGTGCCGTGACACCAAAGTTTTTAATGGTATAGGCAGGAGTGCCATCCTCCCACACCGGGCGGACCTTTTGGCCCTCGGTGGTGGTGCCATGGTCCAGAATATCGCGGCACATGGTTACAAACTGTTGATCAGCCTTGCTCATTGACCCTCCTGTCAGTCGCCTATAGGCTATTTTTTATTCTAGCCCAGGCGCACGAGTGTCGGATTGGACACTTGGGCCGGCACACGCAATGCACGGCAGCACCGCACCGCCTACGCCAACGAAACACCTTTGCTTTTTCTGACATATGCCAATAGTTCCTTGCTCTGCGGCGCACACGCGTTATTCTATTGTTGGCATATGTCAGATAAGGAGCATGTATGGCGGGAAGACGTGAGAAATTGCGCCGTGTTGGGATTATCCCCGAATACCGCGGCTTTACCCCTGACGGCCTAGCCAGCGGAGACGCCATCGACATGACGGTCGACGAACTCGAAGTCCTGCGGCTGTGCGACCTGGAAGGCCTTAACCAAGAGGCAGCCGCACAGCAGATGGGCATCGCGCGCGCCACGGTGGCGGCTATTTGCAGCCGAGCGCATCGCAAGGTGGCAAACGCGTTGGTCAATGGACGGGCAATCGTCATCGAAGGCGGCAATATCGCGTACTCCCCCATTACCACGGCAACGGCCGTATGGCCAGCAAAGGAGATCGACACCATGAGGGTGGCAACCACGTACGACAACGGCAACATCTTTATGCACTTTGGCCGCAGCGAGCAGTTCAAGATCTACGACATTCAGGATGGCAAGGTACTCAACGAGCAGGTCGTGGGCACCGACGGCACCGGCCACGGTGCCCTTGCGGGCCTGCTCGCCAACGGTGGCGTGGACACGCTCATCTGCGGCGGCATCGGCGGTGGCGCCATCAACGCGCTTGCCCAAGCCGGCATCACGGTGTACGCAGGAGCTCAGGGCAGCTGCGACGCTTGTGTCGAGGCCCTTATCGCCGGAACGCTCGCACAGAACGGCGAGGCCACGTGCAGCTGCCACGGCCATGACCACGACCACGCCCACGAACATGGCGAGTCCTGCAGCTGCCACGGCCATCACGAGCACGAGGGCCACGAGGGCTGCGGCTGCCACTAACGGCACGGCACCGCGAGCTCGGGGCGCGACGCTGAACGCAGCCCAACTATCAAAGCCAACAACAAAGGCCACCCGGTAGCTTCCGAGTGGCCTTTGCCATATCAAGCTGGAATTACAGCCCTATTTCTTATTGCGCATCTGCGCATCCATCTGGCGCAGCAGCTCCATATCGGACTTGGGACCGCCCGTACCCAGGCCGCCCATGCCGCCCAGACCCATAGCGTCCAGCCCAGGGATATTGGGCATGCGCATCTTCTTGCCCTTCTTGCCCTTTTTGCCCTTCTTGCCGCCGGCCTGTGCCTGATTGGCCATCGTGCGCATGCGGCCCATCATCTTGTTCATCTCGCCCCACTGCTTCATAAGGCTATTGACCTCGGTGGGGGTCACACCGGCGCCCTTGGCGATACGCGCGCGACGCTGGCCGTTAATGATGGAGGGACGCAGACGCTCCTCCTTGGTCATCGACATGATGATGGCCTCGTTCTTGTCGAAGATGCCCTCGTCCAGGTTACCGCCCATCTGGTTGAGCGCGCGCTGGCCACCGGGGAGCATGCCCAGGATACCCTTCATGCCGCCCATCTTTTTGACGGCTTTCATCTGGTCGAGCATGTCGTTCATGGTAAAGCCCTCGCGCAGCATGCGCTCGGCAGCCTCGAGCTGTTCGGCATCGGCGGCCTCCTGGGCCTTCTCGATGATGCCGACAACGTCGCCCATGCCCAAGATTCGCTTGGCCATGCGATCGGGATAGAACGGCTCAAGCGAATCGGGTTTCTCGCCCATGCTCACAAACTTGATGGGCTTGCCGGTCACCTGACGCACCGAAAGCGCGCCACCGCCACGGGCGTCACCGTCGAGCTTGGAGATAATCACACCATCAAAGTCGGTGCGCTCGGCAAACGTCGAGACCACGTTGACGATATCCTGGCCGGTCATGGCGTCGACGACCATCAGCACCTGGTCGGGCTTGACGGCCTTCTTGATGTCGACGGCCTCCTGCATCATCTGCTCGTCGATCTGAAGACGACCGGCGGTATCGACGATGACCACGTCACGCAGGTGGTCGACGGCCTCCTGGATGGCGCCCTTGGCGATATCGACCGGGTGCTCACCGTCACCGCGGAAGACCGGAACGCCGATCTCGCCACCGAGCGTGGCCAGCTGGTCGGCAGCTGCGGGACGGTAGACGTCGCACGCGGCGAGCAGCGGCGAGCGGCCCTGCTTCTTGAGCAGGTAAGCCAGCTTCACGGCCGCCGTGGTCTTACCGGAGCCCTGCAGGCCCACGAGCATGATGACATTGGGAATGCGGTTGCTAAAGACGAGCTTGCTCTCGGTAGAGCCGAGCATCTCGGTGAGCTCGTCGAGCACGATCTTGACGACGTTTTGCGCCGGCGACAGTGACTCCATGACCTCGGCGGTCATGCAGCGCTCCTTGGTCTTGGCGACAAACTCCTTGACGACCTTGAAGTTGACGTCGGCCTCGAGCAGCGCCATGCGGATGTCGCGCATGGCCGAAGTAATATCGGCCTCGGTCAGCTTACCCTTGCCGCGTAGGCGGTCAAATGTGTCGTTGAGGCGATCGCTCAGGGAATCAAACACTGGTTACTCCTTAGTTGGACTCGCCCACCAGGGCGCGGCAGAAATCTTTGGCGTTAAACTCCTGCAGGTCATCGACCTGCTCGCCCACGCCGATGCGAAGGATCGGGAGCTTGAGCTTCTCGGCCACGGCCATGGCGATACCGCCCTTAGCCGTGCCGTCCAGCTTAGTCATGATAATACCGTCCAGGCCCAGCGCCTCATTAAACTCGAGCGCCTGGTTCAGACCGTTCTGACCAGTGGCGGCATCGATCACAAGCACGACCGAGACCGGCATGGGACCGGCGGCCATATTGGCGGCGCGCTTACGCGTCACGTTGACCACCTTGGCGAGCTCGCGCATGAGCTCGGGGCTCGTATGCAGACGACCGGCGGTGTCGATAAGCACCAGGTCGCTGCCGCGCCTGTCGGCCTCGTCGAGCACGTCGTAACAAACGCTCGCCGGGTCGGAGCCGCGGTCGCGCTTGATGACGGGAACACCGGCGCGCTGGCCCCACACATCGAGCTGCTCGATGGCGGCGGCGCGGAAGGTATCGGCCGAACCGATCACGACATTCTTGCCGCGGGAAGCCATGGCGCTCGCAATCTTGCCGACCGTCGTGGTCTTGCCGGCACCGTTGATGCCCACAAACAGCACGCAGCTCGGCGTATCGGAGAACGGATCGCGCTCGATGGGCACAAAGTGCTGCTCAAGCTGCTTGGCCAGAGCGCGACGAAGCTGCGGTGCGGTCTTGAGGTTCTTCTTGGCTGCGGCATCGCGCAGGTCATCGGAGACCTGAATGGCGACCTCGGCACCCATGTCACCCATAACGAGGGTGTCCTCAAGGTCCTCCCAAAAGTCCTCGTCGACCTCGCCGCCAAAGTAGAAGACCTCGTTGAGGGCCTCGCGGCTGCGCTCAAGTCCGCGCGAGAGAGCGTCAAAGAATCCCATTATGCATTCACGACCTTTCCGGTTTCGCGATCGAGTTTTTGCGAGACGACGCGGCTGACGCCGTCGGCTTGCATCGAGACGCCATAGAGAACGTCAGCGTCCTCCATAGTACGGCGCTGATGCGAAATGACCAAGAGCTGTGTATCGGAACGCAGCACATCGAGGGCTCCGATGAGCTTGGACAGGTTGGCGTCATCAAGCGCCGCCTCGACCTCGTCCAGCACATAGAACGGCACCGTGCGCGTGCGGTACACGGCAAAGAGCAGGGCGAGCGCCGTCAGACTCTTCTCGCCACCCGACATGAGCATCATCTTGGTAATGCGCTTGCCGCGCGGCTGCGCCACAACCTCAATGCCCGTCTCGGCAGGATGCTCGGGATCGGTCATCTCAAGATGAGCCTGGCCACCCGGGAACAGCATGGCGAAGATCTCACGGAAGTTCGCATCGACCTTCTCAAACGTCACCAGAAACGCCTTGCGCATCTTGCGATCAATGGCCACTGTGATCTTGGTGAGCGCCTTGCGCGCGCTCTCCAGATCGGCCAGCTGCTCCTCGATGTAATCGGCGCGGCGCTTGAGCTGCTCGTACTCCTCCATGGCAACCTGGTTCACAGGGCCCAGGTTGTTAATCTGGCGCACGAGCTGGTTGAGCTCGCGCTCGGCGGCGTCGCGGTCGGTGGGAGCAGGAAGCATGAGCGCTTCCTCGAGCACCGTAGTGCCATCGGCGGTAATGGCCTTGATGGCCGCCTCCACCTGCACCTCGAGCTTGCCGCGGGAAACCTTGAACTCGTTTTGCGTCGCCGTGGCGGCATCGACCCGCTCCTTGGCGCGGGAGACCTCGGCCTTGGCGTCTTCAATGGTCTTCTTGAGCGAGGCCGAGTCCGCCTCCTCGAGCGAAGCCTGATCACGCAGACGCGCGGCCCAATCCGATGCGCGATCCAGCAGGGCCGAATAGCGCTCGTGCATGGGGTCGACACGCAGGCGCAGCAGCTCGAGCGAGCGCGAAGCCTGGCGTGTTCCGCGGATACGACGGTCGATGCCCTCAAGACGATGCTCAAGGTCGGGCACGCGGCCCTTCAGCGAACGCAGGCGCTCGCTCGTCTGGGCCAGGCGCACCTTGACATCGGCGAGCTTACCGGCGGCCTCGGAATCGTCACGGCGAACGCGATCGAGCTCATCGTTGGCCTCGGCAATCTGGAGACCCAGGTCGCTTGCCTGTGCACGCGCCTCGTCACGCGAACGGGTGAGTTCGTCAACGCGCGGGCGCGCAGCGCGAACGGCCTCGGCGGCCTGCTCGCGGCGCTTGGAGATGCGCACGTGCTCGACCTCGGCGTTGTTGGCGCTTTGCTCCAGGCGGCCAATCTCGGAGAGCAGCGAGCGGCGCTCGCCCTCAAGACGGGCGATCTCGCCGGCGGCATCGCCCTCGGCGGCACGCGCCTCCTCAACGGCCGCATTGGCCTCGACGACCTGATCCGACACATGCTCAAACACAGCAGCCAGATCGGGTTCCAGGCCCTCGAGCTCACGGATGCGGCGCTTGCGCTCCAAAGCACCCGAAGCCTCGCCGGCGTCGAGCCCCACACGCACCAGGCCGCCGCAGGCGACGCGGGCGCCATCGGGGGTCACGTAAGTCACGCCGTCAACGACAGGCGCGGCCAGCGCAGCCGCCAAGTCGTCGACAACGTAATAGCCGCCGAGCAGCGCCTCGACAACTGGGCCATAGCCGGCGCGTACGGACAGGCGATCGACCAGGCGGGAACCGGCAGCGCCCTTAGCGGCAGCAGAGGCGCTCACACCGCGCGCGACCAGCAGCGCCTCGCCCGAGGCCTTCTTCTGGTCCAGAGCGGCACGACCGGCACGCTCAAGCGCGGACGCATCGTCGAACAGCAGCGCATCGATATCGCCGGCGAGCAATTGCTCAACCAGGCCCTCAAGCTCACGCGGGGCCTCGAGCACGTCGCCCAGACGACCCGAGACATCGTCGCCCAGCGCACCCATCAGACGGCTCACCAGCGGCGAGCTGTCAGCCATGCGGGCATCGAGCTTCTTTTGGCTGGCAAGCTCCGAGCGCACCTCGGACAGCTTGTTGCGCGCCTCACTCTCACGATTACGCAAGTCCTTCAGGGCTGCACGGGCGACCTCGGAGGCCTCACGCGCATCGGCCTGGGCCTGGCGCGCTTCCTCAAGAGCACCCTCAAGCTCCTCTGCGCGGTCGCGACGGCTCTCGAGCGAGGCCGTGACCTCCTCGAGCTGCTCGTCGATCTGCTCCAGGCGTGAGGCGTACATGTTGTCCTCGACCTCGGCGTTGCTCAGCGAGTCCTTCACCTTGGCGAGTTCGAGCGCCGCGTTATCGGCCACACGCTGCACATCGCGTTGCTCACGCGTAAGCTGCGAAATCTGATTGTCGAGCGCCACGCGCCGCTCGTGGAGCTCAGCGGCGGCAGGACCAGCGGCGTCAACGTCCTCCTGGGCCTGCATGTGCGCGCCGGTCACTTCCTCAAGCTGCGCACGTGCATCCTCGAGCTCCTCGACAACGCGACGACGCTGATGCTCGGAGCTCGAGATCTGACCGCGCATGTCGGACAGGCGCGACACCATATTGTGGCCCTTTTCCTCGAGCAGGCGCATATCGGAGTTAATGCGACCGACCACGTCTTGCATATGGCGGCGCTGCTCGCCCAGATCGCCCACAAACAGGCCCTTTTCCTCGAGCATGACCTGGAGCTTCTCGAGCTCGCGTCCCTTTTCGCCCAAGCGGTACTGCGCAAGCTCCAGCTCGGCGGCACCTTCCTTGGAGCGGCTCTCCAAGTCGTTCCACTGCGACTGCAGCGAACGCAGCTCGTCGACGGCTAGCATCTGCGTAAGCTCGTTCGCGCGCGAGGACAGCTCTTTGTACTTGCGCGCACGATCGACCTGACGCTCCAGCGGTCGCAGCTGACGGGCGATTTCCTTATTGATGTCGCGGGCACGCGTCAGGTGCTCGTCCATCGACTTAATCTTTTTGAGCGCACGCTCCTTGCGGCGTTTGTGCTTGGAAATGCCGGCGGCCTCCTCGATGAGGGCGCGGCGCTCCTCGGGGCGGCTCTGCAAAATGGCGTCGAGCTTGCCCTGGCTGATGATGGAATGCGTATCCTTGCCCAAGCCCGAATCGTGCAGGATGTCCTGAATGTCCATCAGGCGGCACGGACTCGAGTTGATGAGGTACTCGCTTTCGCCCGAGCGATACATACGACGGGTGATGGCGACCTCGTCAAAGTCGACGGGCAGCATATGGTCCGAGTTATCGAGCACCAGCGTGACCTCGGCGACACCCACCGGCTTGCGCGCTGACGAGCCCGAGAAGATGACATCCTCCATGGCCTGGCCGCGCAGCTGCTTGGCGCTCTGCTCGCCCAGGACCCACAGAATCGAGTCAGAGATGTTCGATTTTCCCGAGCCGTTGGGACCGACGATGACGGTCAGGCCCGGCTCAAACGTCATATGGGCGCGGTCGGCAAACGACTTGAACCCTTTGAGCGTGAGGGACTTGAGATACACGGTTCCTCGCTTAAACAGGCTTCTTGTTGAGAATCACGCCGTTGGTGGTGTAGCCCATGCGGTCAAGTGCCTCGAGTGCAGCGGCTCCCTCGGCTTCCTTCTTTGAGGAGCCGGAGCCGCGACCCTGGCGAATACCATCGATCAACACCACGGCGGTAAAGGTGGGCGCATGCGCAGGGCCCTCGGAGCCGACCAGCTTGTACGCGGGAGGCTCGTGGCCGTCGGCCTGCACGCACTCCTGCAAATACGACTTGGGGTTCGCAGGGTGCTCGGCACGCTCGGATGCCAAATGTGGCTTAAGCGTACGGTGGATAAACTCCGCCGCGGCATCCCAGCCGGCGTCCAGATACAGCGCGCCCACGAGCGACTCGTAGACGTTCTCGAGCGCCGAGTGCAGGCCGCGCGCGCCGGTACCGGTCTCGGAGGCACCAAAGATGATGATGTCATCGATACCCAGCTCGTGCGACACCTCGGACAGCGTGGCGCCCGAGACAAGGGACACCTTCAGGCGCGTGAGCTTGCCCTCGTCAAACTCCGGATAGGACACAAACAGGGAGCGTGCGACAACGGCGCCCAAGATGGAATCACCCAAGAACTCAAGGCGCTCGTAGCTTGCCGAGACTGGCTGGCCTTCGACGGCCGAAGGATGCGTAAGGGCCGCGCGCAGCAGCACCTTGTCATTGAACTCGTGGCCCAGAATCTCCTGGGCGCGCGTAAGTCGTTCGGATAAAGCCAAGACCTAAGCCTCCCTGGCGTTTTCGATCGCGTCGACGGCGTCGGCGACAGAGTTGAGCGAGAGCAGGGTCTCGTCATCGATCTCGAGATTGAACTCGTCCTCGATAGCCGTAACCAGTTGCAGGCGCTCGAGCGAGTTGGCATCGAGGTCGTCAAAGGTGGTCTCATCGCTAATTTCGGCAACATCGACGCCCAGAACGTCAGCAGCGACCTCGGCGATCTTGTCGAAGATTTCGGAGCGGTCCATAGCGCTTCCTCTCATAGTGCATGAATACCAAAAGAATGGTACCGCCCGGGCGGTACCAAGACACGGTTCTGATTCTACCCCACGAAGCAGGCCGCGAGGCACATAACAGCGCTCTAACTCGCTCTTACAAAACGATGCCGTCCATGGAGTTGGCGACGTTCTCGACCAGCCCCGCGCGCACGGCTTCGGCCGCCGCAAGCGTACCGTTTTTAACAGCCTCGACCGAGGTGGCGCCATGGCCGATCAGGACCACGCCACGCAGGCCCAAAAGAATCGCGCCGCCCTTGGCATCACCAGAGAGCTTGGCCTTAATCTCGCGCATCTGCTTTTTGATGAGCAGCGCGGCGATCTTGGTGCCGAGCGAGGCCATAAAGGCGCCCTTGAGCTCCTGCAGCAAAAACTTGGCAGCGCCCTCGGTAGCCTTGAGAGCGATATTGCCCGACATGCCGTCGGCAACAACGACATCGAAATTGCCCGAGGTGAGGTCGGTGCCTTCGCAGTTGCCCACAAAGCCCGGAACTGCGGCCTTCATAGCAGGGAAGCAGGCCTTGGTAAAGTTAGAACCCTTCTCGTCCTCGGTGCCGTTACCAAGCAGGCCCACGCGAGGATGTTCGATGCCCAGGACGACGCGGGCATAGGCGCTACCCATCTGGGCAAAACGCACCATGTCATAGACCTCGACATCGGGGTTGGCGCCCATATCGCACAGCACCGTCAGACCGCCGGCGCGATTGGGCAACGCATTGGTCAGACAGGGGCGCACCGGCTGCTTCTTGCCTTCGGCCTGATACCTAAACGGCGTCACGTATGCGGTAGCAGCGGCGGTCATGGCGCCGGTGGAGCCGGCGGAGAAGAACGCGTCCGCGTTGCCCTTTTTGATGGCGCGGCAGGCAAGCACGATCGAGGACTTGCGCTTGGTCATCACGGCGCGAATAGGATCGTCATCCATGGCGATGACGTCAGGGGCTTCCAGAGCCTCCACACGTGCATGGGCCGCGGCAAAGGGATTGACGATTTCGGCGGGGCCAACTGCCAAGACCTCGATATCGGGATCGGCGGCAAGTGCGGCCTCGATACCATCGAGAACAACCTGAGGCTTCTCGTCTCCGCCCACAACGTCTACACAAACGCGAACGTTACTCATATACATGCTCCTTATACAAAAATGGCCGACTCATTGAGCCGGCCATTGTGGTTCCATTTGGAACGGCATCGCATCCAGAGTATACCGTTACTCGGTAACGATAACCTCGCGGTCCTTGTAGAAACCGCAGCTGGGGCACACGTGGTGCGGAAGCTTGACAGCGCCGCAACGGGGGCACGTGGACTGAGCCGCAGCCGAGATCTTCATGTTGGCGGAACGACGGGTGTGAGTGCGGATACGACCCTGCTTTTGTTTAGGTACGGGCATAGTGACCTTCCTTATGAACTATCCAGTGTGGCGATTACGCGCAAGTAGCGATACTACCACAGTTTTACTCATCGAGCTTGAGATTCTTCAATGCTGCAAATGGATTTTCCGTGGCAGCGGCCCATTCCGCCTCTGCCTGGGCGGCGCAATCGCATTGCTCGACGTTGAGATTGCAACCGCAAGTGGGGCACAGACCGCGGCAATCGGGCTTGCACAGAACGACAAACGGCGTGTCCATAACGACCGCGTCGTTGATGGGCTCACCCAGATCGACGATGCGGTCCTCACCCAGGAGCTCGTAGCCGTCCTCGTAGGCCTCGGGATCCTCGGGCTCCTCAAAGAGGTAGAACTCCTCGATCTCGCCGGCGATATCAAACGAAGCGGGCTCCAGGCAACGGTCGCACTCGCCGGTGGCGTGCGCGCGGACCATGCCCGTGAGCAAGACACCGGTACCGGCATTGGTAAAGACAACGTCGTAGTCGATGCCGTCCTGTAGCTGGTACTCCTTCTCGCCCACCGTGTAGGTGGCGACATCGACCTTGCCGGTCAGCGGATACGAATCTCCGGGAAACTCAAGCTGCTCGGAAAGATCGACGGTAACGCTCGGGAACTCAGCCATTACCACTGACCATTCTGTTGGGCGGCACCCTCGTTGAGCTGCTGACGGCAACGGGTAACGGTGCCGGTCAGGCTCTTGAGGTTCTCCTCCAGGTGCGTAAAGACCTGCTCTGCGTAGTCCTCGGCAGCATAACGCGTCTCGCGCTCGTACTGCTGGGCACGATCGCGGATGTCGTCGGCCTGCTGCTGGGCTAAGCGGACGATCTCCTGCTCACCGGCAATGGTGAGGGCCTGCTGCTGAGCGTCGGCGATGATGGAATCGGCCTGGGCGGCGGCGGAAGCCATAAGCTCCTCGCGCTCCTTAAGGATACGGCGGGACTTCTGCCACTCCTCGGGATAGCTCATGCGGATCTCGTCGAGGATGTTGAAGAACACGTCGGCGTCGATGACCTTGAACTGAGCGTTCTTGCCGAAAGGCGGCTTGGCTTCCTCGATCAGCCCTTCGAGCTCATCGACCAAGCTGACGATCCTATCGCCAGGAAAATTCTCGCCCGGCATCCGGTCTCCTTTCATAGGTAACATATCATCGTGCTAGTTTACCACATGCCACCAGGCAATAAAAAACGTCACGAAAAGCGACCTTGATTATCGACTTTATCCGAACACCTCCCACATTCAT